>JALYYE010000336.1 GCA_030946735.1 Candidatus Dormiibacterota bacterium | reverse complement strand
GATTCCGCTAGATCGCGGACGGTAACGGTCGGTCACTTCAACAACCGTGGCGTGCCACATCGGCCGCGCCACAACAAAGGACATCAGCAATGAACATGCGAATGCTGCCCATCTTGGGAATCACCGGCATTGGTGCAGCAGACCGGGACGATGCTCAATTTCTATTTCTATACCGCCTCCGGAACGAACGCCTCCGGGTGCTGGCTGATCGACGACAAAGACTTCATCGTGGCCAAAGATCTCTCCAACGCGTCACTGTCGACCACCGTCCAGGGCGAGTCGAACTGCCCCGGGACGCCGCTTGCCGTCTCTGCGACGAACGTGGTGACGGGCAAGAGCGGCGGTGGCGGCGGCGGCGGCGGCACCGTGGGCCCGGTGACACTGAACATCAGCTGGAGCTACAACGGCGTGGTCAGCCACGTCCGTGACGATGGAACGCTGACCTGCGGCGACTTCAAGACGGTGGCCAGGCAGGATTCCGATCACGCCAGCGCCACATCGCAAGGCCAAATCACGGGAGCGAGCGCGAGCTTGACGTCGCAGTTCGCTTCGATGGATGCCAGCTCGAGTCGCCAGGTCGTCAAGGGCGTGCCGGTCGACGCCTGCTTCAAGTAGAGATATCAGGATTCGTTGCGCTGAGGATCGCCTGCCGGCGGTCCTCAGCAGCCGTCTTTCGGCTTCCGGTTCTGCCTGCTAGCGGGGGTTCGTTGTGGTTTTGCTTAAGCCCCGGAGGCCGCCGGATACAGAGTTGGCAACTCTCGTCCTATGAAGTCGTTCCCTCGGTCAGGTTAGGCTCGCACGACTTCTGGCGCCCAAGCATGCCAGGCGGAGACCATAATGCCGTGGATGCACTTCGGTGTCGACCTGGACTTGACGATTACGGCGTGGTCCTCACGCGGCTGGCCCGGAACCGGCGGCTCGCGGATGCCTGCCACCAGTGGGCCTTCTGCTCACTGACGAGCTCAGGCGGCGCTCGGCGTTACTACCGGACTCTTCGCCTTCGCGGCAAGACGCATCACCAAGCGCTGCGAGCGCTGGCTAATCGATTGGTCGGGATTCTTCATGGCTGCCTTGAGCATCGGCAGCCTTACTCCGAACAAGTCGCTTGGCCCAGTTCCGTCACGGCTGCTGCTTGACATGTGCGACCGTGGATGTCTCGTCAGAGTTGGCAACTGTCTTGTTGCCGTGCCCCAGGGAATTGACGATTGGCGTCTGCTGGCGCGCCATCGTCGCCCGCTTGGACAGGGTCATGTCAACAACCGAGGAACGGGCAGCCCAGGACTGAGGCGGAGGTATGCCAGATAACACCCGGCCAGATGGAGCGCGCTCGATAAAAGAGGTATCCCCACGCCAGGCCGGTTGGTTCAGGTCCGGGCGTCAGTATCAAGCCGGGGACAACGATCCACCACGGATAGCCGCGGAGCACGCCTGACGCCAGGACCGACGGGATATGCACGGCCGTGAACAGGATCGAGCTGAGCACGAGCGCACTGGCGGGCCGCCGTAGAAGTCCGACCAGCCGGGACAGAATGATGCCGCGGAAAATGAATTCCTCTGGAAGGCCGTTGCTGAAGACCTGGAAGGCAAGGATGCCAAGCACAATGGGAATTGCCAGCTTCCCCGCCCACAATAGCGATGTGCCGCCGGTCAGCAGCCTGCTCAGCGGTGCCAGGACGATGCCCGCCGCGGCTAACACGAGGCCAAGCATGATGCGACGTGGAAGGAGTCCGAGCTGGCCAGGCCGCAGCCTGAAGACTAGCATCGCAAGGGCGAACAGGACCACCGTTTCTGCGCTGACGACGACCGCGTTGGCCGCCTTGGACGCCAGGGCCGGGTTCCAACCCGCGCCGGCCAGCCGATGGCGGACGGACCAATAAACGTCGAAAGGCAACCCGTGTGACCAAAACCATGCGGCGAAGCCGAAGGCAAAGGCAAAGACCACCACCACGATGACGGTAGCGGCACGTCTCCGGCTGGCCACGGTCGCCATTTCGTGTTTCGGTTCCACGAGTCGCCGATCCTTCTCCGTCCACAGGAAGGCAATCACCCCGTAGAGGGCGAGCAGCCCGTAATTGAGGACTGCAGCGATCAGCCCCGCGGGGCCGCCATTGCCGAACCCGCTGAGGATGCCGAGCGCCATGTAGCCCATCAGCAGCCGGCTGCGCCGAAGCTCGGCGACCAGGTGGCGCACCGCAGTGGCGATTCGCTGGCGGTCTATCCGCGGCATTTGCCGTCCAGCCTAACGCGGACTCAATAACAGCCTAACTCTGAGATACGCTCGCTGGCTGCGGTTCGAGCGTTCTTGAAGGCGCTGGCTGGGTCAATTGGTGTTTGGCGACTCTGCTCGCTGAAGTCGCACGCGCCGCCGACGTTGTGCTCGCGCGGCTTCGGGCTATCCCCAAGGCGCCGGAGCGCTAATGGACTGGGATTTGTGGTATGAGTCTGGTATCAAACGAGCGGTAAAGGTCGCTATCAGCCTGCCCGACGACTTGCTGCATCGGGTCGACCGCGCCCGTAGGGAGAGGAAGGTAGGCCGGAGCGAGTATTTCGGCAGGCCGCAACCAATTTGCTCGGTCTCAGCGGCGAGCAAGATGTCGATCGCTACGTCCGCGGCTACACTGCCCAACCTGAAACAACCGACGAAGTGGAGGCTGCGAGAGGCGCATCGGCGAGGGCTCTCGCCGCCGAGCCCTGGGGTGAAGCCGGGCGAGATCTGGTGGGCTGAGCTCCCTAGGCCAGCTGGCCGCCGCCCGGTGATCCTCCTTTCTCGTGATGAAGCCTATGAGGTGCGCCGGCTCGTCACTGTAGCGCCAGTAACCACCCGCGTTCGCGGCATTCCCGTCGAGGTTCCGCTCAGCCCCAAGGACGGGATACCGCGAGACTGTCTGAGGCGACTCCTCGGGGGCCGGGCCACCAATTCAGGCGGTCGCGACACCGCCGGCCATCAGGAGCAGACAGTCATTGGATCGCTTCGCGGCCATCGCTCAACCGTCGAGCCGACCAGATAGACGAACTGATCTTGGTCCGACGGGCTGAGGTAAAGTGCGACCCCGTCGCCGAAGGTGTAGCCCGTCGATCGCGCATCGGTCGGCAGCGTCGCGTGCAGGTCCAGCGGGAGCAAGCGGGGGACGACATGATTCTTGTCACGAATGTACTGGCGACTGCCCGCTGCCGCTTGCGGCCGCGTGCCGAGCGGCCATCCGAAGGTGAGAAACGTGGCCGACGCCCACCCGCAGTGCCCCGGCCCTGCGACGGCCATGATTTCGGAGGCCGGCACCACGGTACCGTTGAGCTTCCAGGGAGGATAAGCCAGCGGCTTATCGAAAAACGTGGCAACAGGGCAACCTGCCGCTGAGCAGGTGACTGTGTCGTGCCACTGCTGACGGGGGTAACCATGGGCTTCGGCATCCGCAAGCGTGCAGAAGTAGACCTCATCAACCAGGAGAAAGTGATCCGACGGCGCGTACTTCAACCGCTCGTAGTCGGCATCGTTGGGGAGAAGCACGTCACCTCCCCAACCCTTGCTGGCCAGGACCGGACGCTGTCCGCACCTTTGAATCTCCTGCTGATATGCGGCCAGCCCCCTCGAGTATGTGTCGATCGAGCCAATCGACCACGGCAGGATGTAAGCCAAGGCCAGCGTGGCAGCGACATTCAGCGCTATGACAACGCCGCCGATCCAGCGGCGCACGTGACGACGAGTTACGAATAAGCTCCCGATACTCGCGACAATGCTCGCCAGCGCGAGCACCGACCAGCCGAGCGCGATGAGTCCAAATTGCAAATCCCAAATGTGCTCGTATTGCCCCGGGTTCACCACTGCGATTAACAGCACAGCAAGGAGAAAGCCCACGTAGGCCACACCGATGCTTAACAGAGGAACCCACATTCGCCTCATTGACACAACCGCCCGGGACGCTTCCGGCCTATGTTCAAGAAAACGCGCGCCAGCCGCGCGAACCTGCGTCGGCTCCTCACCGTGTGACGCTACCGTACAACCGTTGCTAACTTGTTAGGGCTGGTAGAGACGCCACCGGGCTGCCATTCGGCATCCTGATCCGTTGCGCCCCCCGACGGGCTCGATCATGAGCAGCGGCCGGCCATTTCTCCCGCGGCCGAAGCCGCGCCTGAAGGCGATGGCTGGCCCAACTGGTCGGCGTTGGCAACTCTCGCCGCAAGCCTGGGCGCCGCGCTTATGGAGTCATTGAACCGTCTGCTCTCAGCAAGCAGCGAGCGCAAGGCCGAGCCCAGGATGGCCAGGCGGCCCTACCAAAATGTGAGGGGCCAGATCATTGACAGGGGCCCGCCACCAGGCCGACGTATTTTGACGCCTTAGTCACGTTGCCGTTGCGCCACAGGTATTTCCCGTCGCTACCAGCGATCCAAACGCCAATGCGATCTGCTCGGAATTGTCCAGATCCCGAATAGACTTCGCTGCCCTGGTTCGCTTGCGGGACCAGCCAGATGCTATCGCTTGGGCCGCTACCGGTTTCCACGAGGACCAGCGGTTGCTTGTCAGCGGTGAAACCGACGACCTGAACATTGCTACCAGGCCGGTCGAACCAGACGCGTGTGTCGTTGGTATTGAGGTCGCGACGAACCACCTGGTTGGGGAGGATGCCGTCAGGCGTGCTGAAGGGATGCTGGTCTGCGGGATTGGTTTGGGGAATCCACGCCGCAAACCCACCAACCGCCTCAACGGGCTGATCGGTGAAGATGGCTTTAATCTTCCCGCCGTTCGGATCGAGAAGCCACAACCCGGGTGCACGCCTCCCCGGAGTGTGGCCCAAATAGATTCCCTCACGCGCGAAATACAGCACGCTGCCAAGATCGAGATCGGCAGCAGTCGGAAAGACGTGTGATTTGCCGGTCACAAGATCAACGACCTGGATCCCACCAGGGCCGGCTTCCGCGTATTGCAGACCATCCGGAGATACGGCGCCGTTATTCCAGAGCCACCGATGCAGCGGCCAGTCATAGTAGTTTCCGGTCGCTCCCGGATCGGCCTGAAACGCGCCCGAAGGAAGGCTGACGAAGCCAACCGATTGCGCATTGGCCGCTCCCTGGTAAACCGGTGAGCGGCAAGCAAGCGGTCCAGGTGTTGCCGTTGGCGGAGGGCCGGTCGGTGCGGACACTGTATTCGTCGTCGAGTTACTCGGGGTGGCCTGTCGCAGCGACGACTGGCTACCACACCCGGCTACGGTTGCCGCAATGCAAACAACAAGGCAGAGTCGAGATGCGATCACCCTTTTAACAACGCTCTGCCTTGTCGCCACGTTACGACGGTTGGGGCCTGCCGCTGCGGTTGAAGGCGATGGCTGGGCCAATTGGTCAGAGTTGGCAACACTCTTAGCCGACTTGAATGAGGTATTCACCGCATCAGTGCGCCAGGCTTTGGATCGCGGTCGGCCGGCCGCCTGTTAGCGAACGAG
>JALYYE010000300.1 GCA_030946735.1 Candidatus Dormiibacterota bacterium | reverse complement strand
TGCCATTTACGGCGGCGACCATACTCGGCGCGATCCCCTGGAACCTCGCCCTGGCCTATGCCGGCTTCAAGCTGGGCCAGAATTACGAGCGCGTCGCCAGTGCCCTCGGTCCGTTCACCATCCCGCTTGCCATCCTCGTTGTCGTGGCCGTCGTCGTCGCCTACTACTATGGGCGGCGCATCGGAGAGGCCGAAGCCGTCTAACGGACGGCGGAGACGACCCCGTTGTCCAGGCCGGGATACTTCTGGAACTCCGCGGCTCGCTCCTGCCTGAGACGTTCCACCCACTGGCGATACTCGTTCGCGCGTCCGGTCCGCTGGTATAGCCCCTTTGGCTGCAGCAGCTCGAGGTCGTCGATGCCGGGAACGCCCTCCGCGACGTCATAGCCGAAGTCCGCATCGGTCGTCCATGCGATCGTGCCTTCGGCGATCGCCTTGACGATCGCGCTGGAAGCCTCGATGGTGAGCTTCTTGCTGTTCGGGCTGCCTTCGGGGCCACCGACGTTGCCCGTGTTCATCAGGTAGACCTCGAAGGGGCGCGAGCGGTGCAGCTCGAGGAAGCGGTTGCCCTGCTGTTCATGCCGCAGCGGAAAGAACGGATTCGTCCCGGGTACTCGGAGCGCCTTTCCCATCTCGTCCTTGCCACCGGCTGACGTGCCCTGCGTCTCACCAAGCATGAAGTAGGCGGCCGCGTGCTCTGAGTCGAGCCTGGCGACGCCAGGAATGATGTTGTCGTTGCGATTGAGGATCAGCAGGACGTCGGCCGGCCCGATGTTGCGCGCATCTTCAAGCCAGCCCAGCCGGGACAGCTCAAAGGTGGCGCGACCATTCTGCGTATAGCTCGTATCAAAGAAGTCGACCGCCTCCCCGTCCGACTTCTGCGACACGTTTTCCAGGTAGGCGTCCCGCTGGGTCACCGCGCCATAGATGGTGGGCTCCTGTTTCGGGTCCAGGCCGAAAGTCTTGGCGAAGCACCCGTTCTCGGTGCCATAGATCTTGCCCTCGGGCATGAGGGCGACGAAGTCGTCCTGGACTGGCTTGGAGTTGTTTTGCCGGGTGAAGGTGGTGGTCGTCTTGCCGGTGCCGCTCAGACCGACGATGAGAAACACGCGCTGCCGGCTGCCCACCGGGATCACCTTGCATCCGGCATGCAAGGCCAGCCCGCCGGCGTCGTAGACCTTCTTGTTCCACATGCGAAGGCCGCCCTTCTTCGACTCGCCGAAATAGTCGGAGTTGATCACCCGGGTGATGCCGGCCTCCAGGTCCACGAAAATCGCGCTCTCGTTCGGGTAGCCGGGCGCCGTCAGGTTCGGCGTATCAATGATGGTGATCTCGGGCTGAACGCTATGCCCATTGCGCGGGTAATAGAGGTGACGCTGCATCCCGGCGACATTGGCATTGCGGGCCTCGATGATGAGCCGGGCCGGCGTCTGGAATTTCACTTCGTTGCCGATGTAGCCATCGACGACGACCATCTCCTGGCTGCGGATGTAGTCGTCCTGAATCTTGGCCCACTTCCGTCCCTCGTCGGGCGTCACGGTTTGCGCCGTGTGCTCCTGGGGTCGATCCGTGACGATGTAGGTACTCTTGGTGCTGCGGGAGTCGACCCGCGCATGAACGTTGTAGTTGTCGTATTTCGTGCGCCGTGCGTTCGGCATCTTCGCTGTCAGCGCTCGCAACTCTTCGCCGGTCGGGTTGTCGATCAGACGCCTGGACTCCGGGATATACCCGCTGTGGATCTCGATGGTCACTGCGAACAGGATACCGTGAAGGGCCTCGCCGACTTAGATGCCCATGACGCCGACGAGCTCCTTGACGGAGTCGGCGGATCGTTGCAATGCGGCACGCTCATCCTCGTTGAGCTCGAGCTGGATAATTTCTTCCGCGCCGCCCGCCCCCAGTTTGACCGGCACCCCGACGAAGAGATCGCGGATACCGTACTCCCCTTCGAGCCGCACGGCGCAGGGGAGGATCTGCTTGCGGTCGAGCGTGATCGCGTCCACCATCTCGGCGACCGCCGCTGAGGGCGCGTAGTATGCGCTACCCGACTTCAGCAGGTTGACGATCTCGGC
>JALYYE010000285.1 GCA_030946735.1 Candidatus Dormiibacterota bacterium | reverse complement strand
TTCCCGCCCAACTCGAACAACCCGAATCTCGTGGTGGTCAAGGTTGGACCCGACGGCAAGGTCAACATCTACAACGGGTTCGGCTCCGTCAATGTCGTCGCCGACATCGAGGGCTGGTACAGCTAGCGAGTTGTGGGAACCACAGCTAGTTAAACCAGCCGAAGACGTCCACGATGATGTCGGTCGTCGACCATCCGCTGTATACCTGGATTCGTCCGTCGGCGCCGAGCTTCGCCACCACCTGGTTGGGATGGGTGTCCAGCCGCACATAGTTCAGGTCTGAAGCCAGCGGCAGTCCGCTGCCACCGGGATAGACGACGATGTAGCCGGCGCCGCCGGTATTGGTGACGGTGACGTTGCTGATCACCGCTGTGGGCGCCACGGTGGCGTTCATCGCGGGGACCCCACCAACCCCGGCGAGGGTGACGCCCACCGCCTGACCGGGTGCCAGCGGCCGGGAGAGGCCGCCGGTCCCGAAGCGGCTATCCAGCACACGGGCGGGCGTCAGGCCGTGGTACTGGCCGCTGCCATCGGCGGTCGCGCTCGCATCGGTGAACCAGCCGGCCACGTCGACGATGACCTCGGTCTTGCCGTAGCCGTTGAAGATCGTTACCTTGCCGCCCGTCCCGAGGCCGACGATGGCGCGGTTGGCGAGCGTCTGTCCGGCTCCGAAGTTGAGGTTCGAGGCGAGCGGTGTGGCGCTTCCCGTCGGGTAGACCGTGACGTAACCACCAACGGTTGGAGTGGTGACGGTGACATTGAGCACCACACCCGAAACGCCGGTCGCGGGCACGCCGCCCTGGCCGGTGACCTGGAGATCGATGCTCTGCCCCGCTCCAACCGGCGCGCTGAAGCCACCGGTGCCGGTGCGGGTATCGAGGATGCGGCTGGGGGCCAGCGCGCGGAACTTTCCAGCGCCGCTGCTGGTATCGCCGGTGTAGTAACCGACGACGTCATAGATGACGTCGACGGAGCCAGCGTCAGTGAACGCTGTGACCTCTCCCCCATAGCCCACCGGGACCTGGAGCAGGTTGGCGACGGTTTGGCCCGCCGAGAAATTCAGCACCGAGGTCGCGGGCGGCACCTGACCCGTGGCGTAGACGTTGAGGTAGCCGGGCGTCGCGGCATTCGTGACTGTCACGTTGAGGATGACAGCCGCGACGTTGGTTGCGGGGACGCCACCGCGGCCGACGACCTCGACGTTGAGGCTACCGCCGGCAGTCAGCGGCGCGACGGAGGCGACGCCGTTTGCGGTGCGGGTGTCGAGAATGCGGGTGGGTGGCAGCGGGCGATACTGGCCCAGCGCACCGGAGGGAACGACTGCATTCGATCCGCCCGATTGGCTGGCGCCGACGCTGTTGGTCGCCGTCACGTTGAAGGTGTACGCGGTGCCGTTGGTTAGGCCGGTGACGATCGCCCAGGTTTGTGTGCCGGCGATGGTCGCGCTCAGGCCTCCCGGCGACGAGGTCACCGTGTAGCTGCTGATCGCGTTGCCGCCGCTGAAGGAGGGAGGCGTCCAGCGCAGCCGCGCCGATCCATTGCCGGCGATCGCCGAGACATCGGTCGGCGCGTAGGGCAGCGGGAATTGCGCGTAGCCGGTCAGCCAGAGATTGCCCGGGTCCGACGGCCAGGGATCAGCCCCCGGTGCCCCCGACCATCCCCAGGGATCGACGGCCGTCCAGCCATTGGTGACGTAGACGCCGTAGTGAAGGTGCGCCCCGCTGCTGCATCCGGTGTTGCCGCTCTGCGCGATGACCGACCCGCGAGTGACGCTCTGGCCCGGGCTGACGTAAATCTTGGCGAGGTGGGCATAGCGGGTGCTGAATCCGTTCTGGTGGTCGATGATGATGGTCTGGCCGAAGCAAGGGTTGATCGAATCCGAACCCGCCAGCTGCACGACGCCGTCGGCGGAGGCCAGCACGTTCTCGTAGGCCAGCGCGTAGTCCCAGCCGTTGTGGCCGTCGTAATAGAGATAGTCGCGGCCACCGGGCGTCTGGGCGTACCCGAGCGAGAACGATGGATCGACGCCGTTCGACCGCAGGCCTACCGAGCCATCGAATTCGCACACGCGGCCATCGGTGCTGTAGTCGGGGTTGCAGTGGTCGAAGACCGAGGTGATGGTGTGCCAGGTGGTGTACGGCCTGGTCAGGAACTGGATCGAGGCATTGGCTGTGGTCTGCACCTTCGCGGTCAGCGCGGCGGGCGATGGCTCGCGGTAGGTCGGTGCCGTCGATCGGGCCGATCGTAGGTACATCGGGCCCGGGCTGAGGTGCTCGTTACGAACATGGGCCGCGACCCATGGCGACGCGCTGATGGCGGCCGCGGGCTGCGCCGACAGTGGGACAATCGTTGCCGCCAGCGCCGCCAATGCGGCGATGGCAAGCCGAATAATTCCAGCTTTCAAGGTCTTGGAACGTAACGACTCCCTTCCGGGAACCTTGCGCTGTTCCTTTACACGCTACGTCCATATCCGTTACCTGGGTGACCTGCGAAACCAACTCGGATGAATAACCGTTCTCATGGACAAGGAGTGAAAAAGAAACCTTGAAAAACCCTCGAATTCGAGCATTGACCACAGCGCTCCTGATTGCGGCGGTCGCCAGCTTCTGCGCTGTTCTGCCCGCGGCCGCGGCCGTCAAGGCTCAACGAAGCTCGGCGGTCCCCTCGATCAACCGCACCGCCCGTGCCGGCGTGGCGGCGTCGCCGACGACCCTATTCCGCAGCCGGGTGGCTCCGCCGTCGAGTGGGCGCCCCACCTTCCGGGCTCAACCGCGAGCGCAAGCCGCCTCCGACTGACCCTCCGACCCGCTGCTCCAATACCTGTTCCGCGTCCCTTGCATTAAGGGGACGAGAAGAGTAGGTTCCGTCCATAGGAGGAGGGGCAAAATGAGGGGTCGCATCCGCGCTGCGTTCGCAGTCGGCGTTGTCTTCGCCACGGTTGGGAGTGGGGTAGCTCTAGCGCTACCGGTGGCCGCAGCGAGCCGAGCGGCAGCAGCGAGCCGAGCGGCAGCGCCGAGCCAGCTGCCAGCCGAGCCGCTGGCTCCCAAAAAGGGAGTGCTGCAGCAGCAGCTCACCACTGGTCGGGTCGCCGCGAAGGCCCTGCCTCGGCTTGCATCGTCCCTGCCGTGCAACTCCCTCGCCGGCTGGCAAGCGGTCACGTCCCCCAACGGCAGCTTTGGCCGAAACGTCCTTGCGGGCCTCGCCGCGAGCGCTCCCAACGACGTCTGGGCCGTTGGCTACTACGTCGACAACAGCAGGGTCTACCGGACCCTGGCCGAGCACTGGGACGGCAGCGCCTGGAGCATCGTCATGACGCCGAACGTCGGACCCGGGAACAACCTTCTCACGGCGGTCACCGCCATCGGCCCAGGTGACGTCTGGGCCGTCGGCTTCTGGAGGCCGGGCGGCGCCAGCAGCTACGCGCAGCCCCTGAC
>JALYYE010000283.1 GCA_030946735.1 Candidatus Dormiibacterota bacterium | reverse complement strand
AGGCCGGGGAAAGCGCCACCGTCGAGGCCCAGGAGAATTCTGGCCAGCGACCAGGTGGTGGAACCGGGAAGTTCACGCCCAACGAAAACTCAGCGCATGAGACGACCGAGAGCGCGGCACGCGAAGCGCAGGAAAACGCGGGCCAGCGCCCGACTGTTCCCTAACGATCAAGTACACGTCCATCGGCGAGTAGCATCGGGGCCCGGGCGACCGGGTCCCGTTCGGCATGGTCGTAGAAGGTCAGGGCGAGGCGGCCGTTATGCCGTTGTGGCGAAGATCGTTTCGGACGAGATCGAGATCGGAGCTCACTGGCCACTTCCCCGGTTCGGAATCCACCGGGTCAGGTACGGGATCCCGCTGATGGCGGCTTCCTACCTCTCACTTGCCGTGATGCTGGGGCTGTACCTTCCACGCGTACACGATCCTCGGGCCCTCTTCATCTTTGCGTATCCGGTCATGGCGTGCATCCTGGCAACCTGGGGCGCGTCGTACTACGACGGGACGACGATTATGGCCAACCGTGACCACATCACCCTCAAGCGGTGGTGGCGGCAGCCGGCGGTTGTCCCGATTAGCGAGGTCTCGCGGATCGTTCGCTTGACGGTCGATGAACCCGCGAGATATGGTGGCACGACCCCCAGGCCGGCGGTCTTCTTTTTCAATTCCGATGGCCGGTGCGTCCTCTCGCTGTTCACGGCTCGTTTTGATGATGGCGACCTGGCGCGATTGTGGGCGACCATTGGCACCCAGCCAGAGGGCAGCTTGCACCAGCACGTGAAGACCATGAAGTTGAACGAGCGGTTTCCCGGCGCCTTCGACAAGCGCGCCGCCTAAGGCTGGGCCCGGCGCTCGGGCCCAGTCCCTTACCGAATCAGGCGCGCGCCGCGGCCGGAGCCGGCATCAGGCCCAGTTGCTGGAGAGCACTGGCCGCATCAAAGTACTGGTGAATCGACGTGATCCTGTCGTTGGCGTCGTTGGTCGCGACGTCGACGGCCGGCACTTCGACCTTCTTGTTAGTCGCTGGAAGAACATCTCCGGTCGGCAGGGTGAGAGGGCCGGAATTCGTTCCGGTGACGGTGTACTCCACGACGACGACACGCCCTTCGTTGACGATGCGCCGGACGGTCACCTTGATATCCGGGTACGTTTCATACATCCGACTGTAATAGGCGCTGATCGCGTCCCGTCCTTTGAGGCGGCCGGCCAGAGGCGTCACGAGTTCCGCGTCTTCCGTGAAGTCCTTCAGCCACTCGTCGATCCGATGCTGATTGAATAGCTCGATCGCATTGCGTGTCTTTTCCTTCAGGTCCGCCATGCTCAGGCCTCCTTTAACGGCGGTTGGCGACAGCGGCCACATGATGCGCCGATCCAATCAACCTCAGCAAGCTCTTCCTGAACCGTTCAGGAGCTTCTCTCCCTCCCCCGCTTCCGGGGGCTCCAGAGTGGGGCGGTCAGCTCGCGGCGGCTCGGAACTCCAGGAGGAGCGGCGAACTGATCAGCACATCCGCAGTGGCGATGTTGGTGGCCAGCGGAATGTTGCAGACGTTACAGATTCGAAGCAAGGTCTGAATGTCGGGATCGTGCGGATGCTTGTCCAGCGGGTCCACCATGAAGAGGACGGCATCGATGTCGCCCTCGACCACGCGGCTGGCAATTTGGACGTCGCCGCCATGCGGGCCGGCCGTCACGCGCTCGACGTCGAGCCCGACCTTATCGCGCAGCAGGTCCCCGGTCGCCCCGGTGGCGACGATGTCGTATTTCTGCAGACGGCTTCGGTTGAACGTCGCAAATGCGACCAGATCCGCCTTCTTGCCGTCATGGGCAATGATGGCGAGGCGCGGCCGCTCGCGATTTGAGGCTAACTTCACGGGCGAAAGCATACGTCCCCGGTATTTCTAAAGCATCGGACGCTGGCTACAAAAGTGTGACGGTATCTTTGAATGGATCGCACACCCCTGGTCAACACTTCAATCGCCGGGACTATTCCGCTCTCCGGCAGGGTGATCGGCGCGCCGCTTCCGCCAGGCGCGGGCATCCTGCAGAAAATTCGTCAGCAACTGGTGGCCGTGCTCGGTCAAGATCGCCTCAGGATGGAACTGCACGCCCGCCAGCGGATGCTGCCGGTGCCGCAAGCCCATGACTGTGCCGTCCTCGGTCCATGCCGTGACCTCGAGGTCGGCCGGCAAGTTGTCGCGCTCCACGACCAGTGAGTGGTAGCGCGTCGCCGTAAACGGGCTTGGAAGACCGCGGAAGACCGATTGCTCGAGGTGATGGACCGGCGAAACCTTTCCATGCATCACCCGCGCGGCGCGCCGTACCTGGCCGCCATACGCCTCGCCAAGACACTGATGGCCCAGGCACACCCCCAGCGTCGGTAGCGTCGGGCCCAACTCGAGGAGGAGATCCTTGCAGATGCCCGCGTCGCCCGGCGACCCGGGCCCGGGTGAGAGCACGGCCGCCACTGGCTGCAGGTCCGTGATTTCGCCCAGCGTGATCTCGTTGTTTCGGTGGACCACGACCCGCTCACCCAGCTCACCGAGGTACTGGACCAGGTTGTAGGTGAAGGAGTCGTAGTTGTCGATCACCAGCACGACGTCCTTGAGATTCATGTCAGCCCGCCGCGGCGAGCGCCTGCAGCAGCGCGGACGCCTTATTGCGCGTCTCGAGGAATTCTTCCTCGGGGACCGAGTCGGCGACGATGCCGGCCGCGGCCTGAACCGTCGCGAGACCATCCTTCACGACCATCGTTCGAATCGCGATGCAGGTGTCGAGATCGCCGGTAAAGCTCAGGTAACCGATGGCCCCGGCGTAAACGCCCCGCCGCTCCCGTTCGAGCTCGGCAATGATCTCCATCGCGCGGATCTTCGGCGCCCCCGTTACGGTGCCCGCCGGGAAACAGGCCCGCAAAGCGTCCATCGGGCTGCAATCGGCCCGCAGCCGGCCGGTGATATTCGAGACCAGGTGCATCACATGCGAGTAGCGTTCGACATTCATCAATTCGGTCACCTTGATGCTGCCGATCTCGCAGACGCGCCCGAGGTCGTTGCGCCCGAGGTCGACGAGCATCACATGCTCGGCACGCTCTTTTTCGCTCGAGCGGAGCTCGCCTTCCATGCGCTGGTCCGCAGCCGGATCGCGGCCTCGGCGCCGGGTGCCCGCAATCGGACGGTAGCGCAGATTGCGACCCTGCACCGTCACGAGGATTTCCGGCGATGTCCCGAGGATGGTGGTCTGTGGCAGCTTGAGGAAATACATGTACGGCGATGGGTTGAGCGCCCGCAAGAGCCGGTAGACGTCGAACGCGTCCGCCTGCAGCGGCATGGTGAATCGCTGCGCGACTTGGACCTGGTAGATGTCACCCGCCAGGATGTGGGCCTTGGCCTGCTCGACGGCCTTGAAGAACTCCGCCTGTGACAGGTGGCCGTCGAGGTTGACGTTCGCCGGGCGGTCGGCAGGCTCAAGCGGCCGCAGGCGAACCGTGCGGTTCAAACGGCGGGCCAGGTCGTCGATGCGCGCTACCGCCTCGGCGTAGCGCGATTCGACCGGCGGTCGTTGCGTGCGCACGTGGGTGACGAGCTTCAGCCGGTGGCGCACATGATCGAAGCAGGCCAGCGTGTCGGTGATGACAAAGACGCCGTCCGCAACCTGCAACGGGTCCGCCTCTGGCACCGGAAGGCGTTCGAGGTACGCGGCCGCCTCGTAGCCCAGGTATCCGACGGCGCCGCCGCAAAAGCCTTCGGGCAGACCCTCGGCTGGTTCAGCCGCAAACGTCTGGAGATAGGCTTCCAGCGCGCGCAGCGGGTCCTTTCCGTCGAGCTCGTGCCGCCCACTGGCATCATGTACCGTGGCGCGGCCGCCCGCGATCGAGACGATCGCCATCGGGTCCGCCGCTACGAAAGAGTAGCGGCCGAGCTGTTCCCCGCGCTCGACGCTCTCGAGGAGGTAGGCGGGACCATCGGCCGCCAGCGCTGCGTATGCCGTCACCGGAGTCAACGCGTCCGAGAGGATGTCCCGGAAGATGGGGACCATCGGCGCGCGCCGGGCCCGTTGCTGGACCTGCTCGAGCGTCAGCGAGACGGACACGTCGCCATCATGACGCTGCAGGATAAGGAGTCCTGAGACGCAGCGGCGCAAGGGTCGCCACCGGCGCACCCGCCAGCGTCGCGAGCAGTGAGCCGGCCGACGGCGGGACGCCCTTCGCCGCTCGTATCAGATCGGCGAGCACCGCGCTGGCGGCGGCATCTGGCCCCGCCCCGGGTCCTTCGAAAAGCAGCGATCCCGCGTACTCCGTTTCGATGGCGATGGCATTCATCGCCCCGTGCACGCGCGCCATCGGTGCCTCGACAGGAACCCGTCGCGGGCGGACGTCGGCCTCGATGCCGACCCCATCCTGCGCAGCCGCTGCCGCGATCAACTTGATCACGAATCCAGCGCGCCGTCCCTCCTCGACCTGCGGTGCTTCGACGCCCCGAATCCCCACCCGCTCGATGTGCGAGGGGTCGATGCGGCGACGAAAGGCCAGCATGACCAGGATGGCGAGCTTGGCGGCCGGATCGTGGGCCTCGACATCCGCGCTCGGGTCGGCCTCGGCAAGCCCGCGGCGTTGCGCGTCCGCAAGCGCATCCGCGTAGCTCGCCCCAGCGCCCATCGCGCCCAGGATCGAGTTGGTGGTGCCGTTGAGGATGCCAATGATCGAGCCGATCCGGTCGGACGCGAGGGTGTCGGCCAGTGCCTCGACGATCGGGATGGCACTGGCGACGGAGGCTTCGAAGCGAAGCGGCCCGAGCACAGCCAGCTGGGGTCCTTGGGCCGCGATCAGCTGCTTGTTGGCCGTGATCACCTCGCGGCCGGCCCGCAGCGCTGTAGATATGTAGGTATCGGCTGGTTGGAGGCCGCCCATGACCTCGACGATGGCATCGAGGTGCGGCTGCGCCAGTACCTGCTCCGCCGTGAGCAGCGGCGCCGGTGCACGTCGGCCCTCCGGATGCGCCACCGCAATGGCTTCGAGGGCGATCGGCCGGCCGGCCGCCATCGTGATGCGCTCCGCGTCCTCGACCAGCCGCCGGGCGAGCGCCCCGCCCACGTTGCCGAGTCCGAGCAACCCTACCCGATAGGGGGCACGCATTCGGGAACGCTACCATCACCGCCATGACCGTCGGCATCATCGAGCGTTACGGGGCCTATCTTCCGGTCAACCCCACGACCCCCCACGTCACGCTTGGTGAGGGATCCACGCCGCTGGTGCGCTCGTCGAGGATCGGTCCATCGATCGGGCTCGACCACCTCTATTTCAAGTACGAGGGATTGAATCCAAGTGGATCGTTCAAAGACCGCGGGATGGCGCTTGCCACTGCTCGGGCGATCGAGGCCGGGGCTCAAACGCTGATGTGCGCGTCGACCGGGAACACCAGCGCCTCGGCATCCGCCTATGCCGCCCGAAGCGGCCTGCGGGCCGTCGTGGTGGTGCCGGCGGGAGGCGTCGCCGCGGGAAAGCTGGCGCAAGCGCTGGCATACGGCGCGATCATCGTCACGGTTAAGGGATCGTTCGACCGCGCGCTGGCGCTGGTACGCAAATTGGGCGATGAGCCGGGCGTCGCCCTCGTGAACTCGGTCAACCCGTATCGGATCGAGGGGCAGAAGACGGCGGCGTTTGAAATCGTCGAGCAGCTGGGTCGCGCGCCGGCGCAGCTCTTCATCCCGGTAGGCAACGCCGGCAACATCACCGCCTACTGGCGGGGGTTCCGCGAGCTCGCGAGCCGCGGCGGCACATCGCTCCCGACGCTACACGGCGCGCAAGCGCAGGGGGCAGCGCCGCTGGTCCGCGGCCGGCCGGTCACGCGCCCCCAGACGGTCGCCTCCGCGATCCGGATCGGCAACCCGGCGTCCTGGAGCTCCGCCATCATGGCGCGTGACGAGTCGGGCGGCACCATCGAGGCGGTTACCGACGACGACATCATGGCGGCGCATCGACGGCTGGCACGCGAGGAAGGTCTGCTGGTCGAGCCCGCGTCCGCGGCCGCCGTGGCCCTGTTGCTAAAGAGAGCAGCCGCCGGAACTGTGGGCGCCGGGCCGGTTGTCTGCGTGCTCACAGGTCACGGACTCAAGGATCCGCAAGCCCTGACTCGTGGCTTGAGAGTTCCTCGGCCCATCGAGCCGACGCTCAAGGCACTCCGCCGGGTCCTCGGCTAACGCAGCGCGTCGACGATCGCGTCGGTCATGGTCACGGTTCCCACCGGTGTTTCACCCTCGCGGGCGGTGTCGGCGGTCCGCAGGCCCGCGGCGAGCACCCGCGAGACGGCGCCCTCGATCGCCTGCGCCGCATCGTCCCGGTTGAGGGACCACCGCAGCAGCAAGGCGGCGCTCAGGATCGCCCCGATGGGATTCGCGATGCCTTTTCCCGCGATGTCCGGCGCTGACCCGTGGATCGGTTCGTACAACCCGGCCGTCCCCGCGCCCAGGCTTGCCGACGGCAACATGCCGAGCGCCCCGGCGAGCATCGATGCCTCGTCGGTGAGGATGTCGCCAAACAGGTTCTCGGTGAGCACGACATCGTAGGCCTGCGGCCGTCGCAGCAAGTCCATGGCGAAGGCGTCGACCAGCATGTGGGTGCAGGCGACGTCGGGATAGCGTTGCGCGACCCGACTGACTACGGCTCGCCACAGCCGGGAGGTTTCGAGCACGTTCGCCTTGTCGACCGAGCACAGCTTGCCGCGCCGCAGGCGGGCCAGCTCGAACGCCCGCACGGCAACTCGCTCGATTTCCGGCGTGCTGTAACGCATCGTGTCGACGGCGGCCTCACCGCGCGCTGTCATGTAGCGCCGCTTGGGCCGGCTGAAATAGAGGCCACCCGTCAGTTCGCGAACGACGAGGAGATCGACGTCGCGGACGCGTTCGGGCCGCAGCGCCGACGTGGCGACCATCGCCGCATCGACCCGGACGGGCCGCAGGTTGGCGAAGAGCCCGAGCCCTTTGCGAAGGCCGAGCAATGCCGAGCCGGGCCGGAGCTTGCTGTCCGGCGCGGCATCGTCCCATCTGGGCCCGCCGACCGCGCCGAAGAGGATGGCGTCCGCGGTCTTGCAGAGGCGCAGCGTCTGCGGCCGCAGCGCCACGCCGTAGGCATCGACGGCGGCCCCGCCCACGACATCATCGACATAGTCAAACGCGAGACCGACGCGGCTGACAGCGGCGTCCAGCACGCGCCGAGCCGCCGCGGTCACTTCAGGTCCGATGCCGTCTCCCGGCAGCACCACGATGCGCGCGGCGGTGGTCACGCTAGAAGGTTAGCGTGCGACCGGCAGCGTAAAGCGAATCTCCGTCCCCTTTCCTGGGTCGCTGATGGCGTCGATCGTGCCGCCGTGGGCGCTCACGACATCTTTCGCGATCGCCAGCCCCAGACCCGAGCCGGGCGAGCCGGGACCTTTGACGAAGCGCTCGAAGATGCGCGGGCGCAGCTCACCAGGGATCCCCTGGCCGGTGTCGCGGACGGCGAAGGTGACGCTGTCGCCCGTTCGTCGAGCACTGGCGGTAACCGTCCCGCCCGGTGGCGTGTAGCGAATGGCGTTGGACAGCAGATTGCCGAGGACGCCACGTATCCGCGCCGGATCCGCGTCGACCGGCGGCAGGTCCGGCTCGAGGTCCGCGACCAATCGTACCGACGCCGCGTCCGCAACGCTTTGAAACGCCGCCAGACTGCTGGTCGTGAGGACAGCCACGTCAACCGATTCACGCTTCAGGGTCAGGCTTCCGACGTCGGCCAGCGTCATGGTGGCCAGCGCGTCGACCAGCGAGTCCAGCGACGCCGTCGCGTCAAGGATCGGTGTCACGTGCGCCTGGTCGCCAGGATAGACGCCGTCGCCGATACCCTCGGCCTGTCCGCGGATGATGGCCAGCGGCGTCCGCAGCTCATGGGTCAGGTCGGCGACAAAGGTGCGCCGGTTGCGGTCGGCGGCCGCCAGACGCGCGCTCATCGCGTTGAAGGCGCGGGCCAGCGTCCGTAGCTCACGCGGTCCACGCTCCGCCACCTGCACGCCGTACTCGCCGGCCTCGATGCGTCCGGCGGCGTCGACGATATCGCCCAGGTTGCCGGCCATCCGTTGAAACCGCCGGCTGCCGCGAAAGATGACGAGCACCAGCACGATGAGGGCGGCAATGGCAAGGAAGCGAACCGCATGTGGCGCTTCGATGAGACCCAGAGCGGTTCCGGCGAGCACCACGCCGATCGTGAGCACCACGGCCATAACCAGAAAGGCGGCCGCGATGAACCCGGCGATTCGCCACAGGAATCGACGTCCCATCCGGCGCCAGGGTGGCCCTCCAGCCGGCGGCCAGGGCTGGCCCTCGGGCCACCATGGCGGCCGTCCACGGCCGCGGCCCGGCGGACCCCAGCCCCGGCCACGCCCACCCGACGGGCTCATCGGCGGTCGTCCGCGAAACGATAGCCGACCCCGAACACGGTCAGCAGGTGCTGTGGATTGTGGGGGTCCGGCTCGATCTTGCGGCGGATGTTCTTGATGTGCGCGTCGATCGCTCGCTCGAACGCCTCGCCGGCGTCGCCATGGACGGCGTTCAACAACTGGGCACGGCTGAAAACGCGACCCGGCTGCCGCGCCATCGTCGCCAACAGCTGGAATTCGGTCGGCGTCAACTCGATCCGCCGACCGGCGATCGTCATTTCCATGCTCGGCACGTTGAGTTCGACGTCGCCGGAGCGGATCATGTCGCCCGGCGCCTTGGCGGTTTCGGTCCGGCGAAGCACGGAGCGGACACGGGCGACCAGTTCCTTCGGGCTGAACGGCTTGGTGAGATAGTCATCGGCGCCGAGCTCGAGGCCCACCAGCTTGTCGGACTCAGCGGTGCGCGCGGTCAGCATGATGATGGGCACGGCCCCGTTGCGGCGCAGCGAGCGGGTCACATCGATGCCGTCGATGCCGGGAAGGCCGAGGTCGAGGACCACCAGGTCGGGATGCTGCGTCGCCGCCGTCCGCAGCGCCGTCGGCCCGTCGGCGGCCGTGAACACCCTGAAGCCTCCATGCTCGAGATAGTCCCGCACCAGCGTGACGATCTGCGGTTCGTCGTCCACCACCAGGATCGTCTTCACCAGCGCCATCCTATGCCGAAGATTGAGGCGGAGTGGGGGCTCCGCCTCATCGAGAGGGAGGGAGTTGTCAGACCATCCGGTGCTGCCGGTCGTGCCAG
>JALYYE010000269.1 GCA_030946735.1 Candidatus Dormiibacterota bacterium | reverse complement strand
TGTGTGAAAACGCGCGCGATTGGCGCCCCAATTACGTGCGCGGTGATACCGGCAAGGATTTGGCGGAACGGCGCGGCGAAATTCGAGAATCGAGCCCTGCGAGCATCTGATGATGTGCTGGGGTCATCTACACGGGCTGATTTGGGCGCGTCAAGACGCGCCTCAGGCACGCATGGCGGCCATCAATCCGCCAACGCCCAGAATCTGCATCACGCGCTTCATGTTGTAGGCCAGCACGTGCAGCGCCATTTCGCTCGCCACTTTCGGCAATCTTCTCATCTGGAAGTGCGTGGCGCCCATCCACGCCTTGATCGTCCCGAACGGATGCTCCACGGTCTGGCGGCGCACCCGCATCTTGTCCGGGTTGCGGTCGAGCCGGTCCTGCACCGTCTCTAGAACGATCTCGTGCTCCCACCGCGAGATCCGGCGCTCCTTGCCGGGTGTGCACTGAGCCTTCAGGGCGCACGTCTGACAAGCCGTAGTCCAGTAACGGCGCAGCGTCTTGCCGTCCTCTTCGTTCGTGTACCGGTAGATCAACCGCTCGCCGGCGGGACAGCGATAGACATCCTCCGCCGCAACGTAGACGAAGTCCTGCTTGCCGAAGCGGCCCGCGGCCTTGGCGCTCGAAGTCATCGGCTTCGGTAGCGTGACCGTGATGCCGACCGTCTCGCAGGCCAGTATCTCCTGGCCGTCGTAATACCCACGATCAGCCACGACATCGAGGGTTGCGGTTCCAATCTCCGTTCGCGCCTGCTCGGCCATGTTCGACAGCTGGCTGCGATCCGTCCCGGCGTTGGTCACCTCGTGGGCAACGATGAGATGATGCGTCGTATCCACGGCGCTTTGCACGTTGTAGCCGACGATCCCGCTGCCTTTGCCGCTGGTCGCCATCGAGCGCGCGTCGGGATCGGTCAGCGAGATCTGCTTGTCCTCGCTCGCCATCATCCGAGCATTCAGTGCGTTGAGGCGCTCTATTTCCTCGCGCAGCGTCGCGATCTTCTCCTTGAGCCGCGTGGTCTTGGCCTCCGGCACCGTCGGACCCAGACGATCAGCCGTATCGAGCTGCGAGAGATAGCGGGCGATGCTCTCATCGATCTGTTCCAGACGCCGCTTCATCTTGGCCTCGGTGAAGTTCCGGTCCCGCGCGTTGACCGCCTTGAACTTGCTGCCGTCGATGGCCACGCTCGCGTCACTGAGAAGATCGAGGCGCCGGCATAGCAGAACGAACGCGCGGCACACCTTGCGGATCGCTTCACCGTTGTCCTTGCGGAAATCCGCAATGGTCTTGAAGTCCGGCATGAGGCGGCCGGTCAGCCAGACCAGCTCGACATTGCGCTGGCATTCCCGCTCGATGCGTCGGCTCGACTGAACGCGATTGAGGTACCCGTAAATGTAGATCTTCAACAGCGTCGCCGGATGGTAGGCCGGCCGTCCCGTCGCCCGTGGCTCGACACCGCCAAAGCCGAGCTCACCTAGATCAAGTTCATCGACAAAGACATCGATCGCTCGGACCGGATTGTCATCACCCACATAGTCATCCAGCCGCTCAGGGAACAGAGTGCTCTGGCTGCGATCATCCCCCACCACAAAGCGCGTCATCGATCCCCCCGGCAAATCACAGCGGAATCATATCATCAACGCGCGTTTTCACACAGCCTGGATCGGGAGCTGCCGTCCGCTCGCCCCCTCGTGGCGCTAATTTTCGAGCCTCTTCGGGCTACGGCGGGCGGCAAAGAACCGCAACTTTCCGTCCGGCGAAGTCTCATTGCCGCTGTTGCATCGCTTGGCGACATGGGCGGGGCGGCAGAGCGCTTGGCGTGCGACGCCGACATCGGCTAGGATCGCGCTGTTTGGAAGCACCCGTAGCTCAGCTGGATAGAGCGCTGCCCTCCGAAGGCAGAGGCCACAGGTTCGAATCCTGTCGGGTGCGCCAGATCGCTATCTTGGATTGTTTAAGGAAATCCACCAGACGCAACGGGATCGGGGCGGATCATTTTTCGCGCATTTGGGAGAACGAGGGGTTTATTCGAACCGGCGCACCCGCTGCCGCTGTTTGACGAAACTTTCGTCCGGTGACGCGGCCATGACGCCACCCCCGCCCCCCATCTTCGACCGCCGCCTGGTCAGGCGGAGACTTGCCCGCGCGGCCGCCGCCGGAGCCGAGGAATTTCTCCTAGTCCATGCCAGCGAAGAGGTCTGCGAGCGGCTTTCCTCAATAAAGCGGAAATTTTCAGCCGTCTTAGATGCCGGCACGCCTTCGCCTTGGCTTGCCGCGCGGCTCGCGGACCGGATTCGGCCACGCCTTCTGGTCCGCTTGGCGCCGTTGGCGGAATCGGCCGGCGATGGCGCGCTCCTCCGCCT
>JALYYE010000320.1 GCA_030946735.1 Candidatus Dormiibacterota bacterium | reverse complement strand
TCGACGCCCTGCGAGCGGTAGACCTTCTGGACCTCCTCGACGAGGTAGTTCTGCACCGCCTCGCGACCGAGGATGTGGAGCAGCTCCTGCGGGCTGATCGAGCCTTCGGTGATCTGCTGCCCGGCCTTGATCTTCTGACCGCTCTGGACGTTGACCCGGGAGCCGTGCGGGATGGGGTACTCGCGCCACTCCTCGTCCATGCTGCGGATCACGATCTGGTTGCGCTCGACGCGCGCCACGCCGGACGCCCGTGACTGGATGGCCTTGACCTCGCCGTCCTCGCCCGCGCCGCGAGCGATCTCCTCGCCCTCCTGAACGGTCGCACCCGACTCGATCAGCGGCTGCATCTTGTCCGTGAGGATGTAGGGGATGTCGTAGACGTCGCGCGAGGTGACCTTGACCTTACGTGCGGTCTCGGTCCGGATGATCTCCACCTCGCCATCGATCTCGGAGATGATCGACTTTCCCTTCGGGATGCGGGCCTCGAAGAGCTCCTCGACGCGCGGCAGGCCCTGCGTGATGTCGGTGCCCGCGACGCCACCGGTATGGAACGTCCGCATGGTGAGCTGCGTGCCCGGCTCGCCGATCGACTGGGCTGCGATGACGCCGACCGCCTCGCCGATCTCGACCAGCTTGCCGGTCGCCAGGTTGCGGCCATAGCACAGGCGGCAGACGCCTTCGCGCGCCTGGCAGGTGAGCACCGAGCGCACCTTGACCTGGGCCACGCCCGCCTGGATCAGGTGGCGCGCCTGGATGTCAGTGATTTCGGCGCCTTCTTTGACCAGCGTCTCCTGCGTCTTCGGGTCCAGGACCGCGGCGGCCGCGACGCGACCGGCGACCCGCTCGAAGAGTGGCTCCGTCAGCGCGCGCTCCTCCGAGATGTCCGTCACCCAAATGCCGGAGGTCGTGCCGCAGTCCTCGGTCCGGACGATTACGTCCTGGGCGACGTCGACCAGGCGGCGGGTCAGATAACCCGAGTCCGCGGTGCGGAGTGCGGTGTCGGCGAGCCCCTTGCGGGCCCCGTGGGTCGAAATGAAGTACTCGAGTACGGTAAGCCCTTCAGAGAAGTTCGCCTTGATCGGCAGGTCGATGATCCGACCGGTCGGGTCGGCCATCAGGCCTCGCATTCCGGCCAGCTGCCGGATCTGCTGGATATTGCCTCGAGCGCCAGAGTTTGCCATCATGAAGACCGGGTGAAGCGCATCGAAGCTCTTCATCGTGGCGGCCGTCACTTCCTCCGTCGCCTCGGTCCAGAGGTCAACGGTCTGCGTGTAGCGCTCGTCGTCGGTGATCAGGCCGCGCTTGAACTGGAGGTCGATGTCGCCGAGCTTCTTTTCGGCGCCCGCCAGGATGGCGGCCTTGCCTGCCGGCGTCTTGATGTCCATGGCGGAGATCGTGATACCCGCCTTGGTCGCGTAGGCGAAGCCGACGCGCTTGATGTCGTTGGCGACCCGCGCGGTCAGCTCGTTGCCGTGGAGGCGGAAGCACTCCGCCACGATCGCCCGCAGCGCCTTCTTGTCGAAGACGCCGTTCTGGTAGGTCATCGCCACGCCATGTCCCTCAGCCGGCTGCACCCCGATGGGCAGAACCTGGTTGAAGAGCACGCGGCCCGGCGAGGTACGAATCATCTTGCCGTCGATTCGGACGCGGACCTCCTGCTGGACGTGGACGCGCCGGTTGTCGAGGGCGAGCAGCGCCTCCTCGGCGGTCCCGTAGGTCGGCAATTCCTGGTCCTTGATGTTCGGCGTGGCCTTGACCATGGTCAGGTAGTAGGTACCGAGCACGATGTCCTGGGTCGGACTGATGACGGGGTGGCCATCGGAGGCCGACAGGATGTTGTTGGACGACATCATCAAATTCTTGGCTTCCGCGATGGCGCCGCTGAAGAGAGGCACGTGGACGGCCATCTGGTCACCGTCGAAGTCAGCGTTAAAGGCGCTGCAAACGAGCGGGTGAATCTGGATCGCCGACCCCTCGACCAGCACCGGCATAAACGCCTGGATGCCGAGGCGGTGCAGCGTGGGGGCGCGGTTGAGGAGCACCGGATGCTCCTTGATCACCTCATCGAGCACGTCCCACACCTCGGGGCGAACACGCTCCACCATGCGCTTGGCGGACTTGATGTTCTGCGTGTAGCCCTTGCTGACCAGCTCTCGCATGACGAACGGCTTGAACAGCTCGAGGGCCATCTTCTTGGGCAGCCCGCACTCGTGCAGCTTCAGCTCCGGCCCGACCACGATGACGGAACGCCCGGAGTAGTCGACACGCTTGCCGAGCAGGTTCTGGCGGAAACGGCCTTGCTTGCCCTTGAGCATGTCGGACAGTGACTTCAGCTTGCGGTTGCCGGTGCCGGTGATCGCCCGGCCGCGGCGGCCGTTGTCGATCAGGGCGTCGACGGCCTCCTGCAGCATGCGCTTCTCGTTGCGCACGATGATTTCCGGAGCGCCCAGCTCGAGCAAACGCTTGAGGCGGTTGTTCCGGTTGATGACGCGACGGTAGAGGTCGTTCAGGTCGGAGGTCGCGAAGCGGCCGCCGTCGAGCTGAACCATGGGCCGCAGCTCCGGCGGGATGACCGGCAGCACGTCGAGGATCATCCAGGTCGCGGAGGCGCCTGACTTGCGAAAGGCCTCGACGACCTTGAGCCGCTTGATCGCCTTCTGCCGCTTCTGGCCGGAGTTCGACTTCGACTCCTCGCGGAGGATGGCGGATTCCTGGAGCAGGTCGATGCGGGCCAGCAAATCGTGGATCGCCTGCGCGCCGATGCCCGCCTTGAACACCTTGCCGAACTTTTCCGTGAACTCGCGGAACTCCTGGTCGGAGAGGAGCTGCTTGACGTAGAGCGAGTCGAGCTGGGTCTTGGACGACTCGATATCGCCCGAGAGGCCCTCGGTGTCCTTCTTCAGCTGGTTGCTGAGCGCGCCGGCCTTCTGCTCGAAGTCCTCACGCCACTTGGCGATCTCATCGTCGGACTTGCTCTTCAGCTCCTGCTGGCGCTTCTTGGTGGAGGCCTGGACCTGGTCGATCTTCTTCTCCACCTGCTTCGGCAGCTCGCGGGCCAGCTTGTCCTCGAACAGTGTGCCCTTCTCGATGATGACCTGCTCGTTATCACCTTCGCCGATCGTGAAGTTGGCTGCGGCCTTCTTGCCCTTCTGGGCCTTGATCTTCTCGACGAGCTCCTTGGCACGCGAGGTCATCGCGTCGACCGTCTCGTCGAGCGACTCCTCGAGCCCCTTAATCTTGGCCTTGGTGTCTTCCTGCTTGGCCTTGACCCGCTGGTCCAGCTCGTCCTTCAGCTCTTTGACCGCGGTGTCGCGCTCCTCCTGGAGCTTGATCACCCGGTCGTTGTGCTGCGGCGAGGACTTGGAGAGATACTCCTTGCGCGCCTCTTCATCGATGTGCGTGACGATGTAGTTGGCGAAGTAGAGTACCTTCTCCAGGTTGCGCGGTGACATGTCGAGGAGGAGTCCCATCCGCGACGGGATACCCTTGAAATACCAGACGTGGCTGACGGGTGAGGCCAGCTTGATGTGCCCCATCCGCTCCCGCCGCACCTTCGAGCGAGTAACCTCCACGCCGCACTTGTCGCAGATGATTCCCTTGTAGCGGTAGCGCTTGTACTTGCCGCAATGGCATTCCCAGTCGCGCTGCGGGCCGAAGATCCGCTCGCAGAACAAGCCGTCGCGCTCCGGCTTCAGGGTGCGGTAGTTGATCGTCTCCGGCTTGGTCACTTCGCCGTGCGACCACGACAGGATGGTCTCCGGGGAGGCCAGAGAAAGCTTCAGTGCGTCGAAGTTTTCCAGTTTCAGTGTCATTGATTACCTCAAAGAATCAAGGGGATTCTGCGCAGCACGCGGCGCGCCGGTCGCCCATTGGTCCGACTCATCGATCTCATCGCGCTCGAGGTTGATGCCAAGGTCGAGCGGCATCTCGCTCATGTCGTCTTCGGAAAGGATGACCTGCTTCTCGCCGTCGGACTGGATCTCGACGCCCAGCGCGAGACCTTCGAGCTCCTTGACCAGCACCCGGAACGATTCCGGAATGCCCGCCTCGAGCGTGTTCTCGCCCTTGACGATCGCCTCATAGGCCTTGACGCGGCCCACGATGTCGTCGGACTTGACCGTCAGGATCTCCTGCAGGATATGCGAGGCGCCGTAGGCTTCCAGCGCCCAGACTTCCATCTCGCCAAACCGCTGGCCGCCGAACTGCGCCTTGCCGCCCAGCGGCTGCTGGGTGACGAGGCTATACGGCCCGGTGGAACGTGCGTGGATCTTGTCCTCGACCAGGTGGGCCAGCTTGAGCATGTAGATCATTCCAACTGTCACCGGCTCATCGAACTGCTCGCCGGTACGGCCGTCGCGCAGCCGGACCTTGCCATCTGCGGGTAGTCCGGCCCTCTCGAGCTCGGCCACGATGGTGGACATCGGGGCCCCATCGAAAACGGGCGTGGCGATTTTGATGCCGAGCGTCGACGCCACCCAACCCAGGTGCGTCTCGAGCACCTGGCCGAGGTTCATGCGGCTCGGCACGCCAAGCGGGTTGAGAACGATGTCGACGGGCGTCCCGTCGGGTAGATACGGCATGTCTTCGGCAGGCATGATCCGGGCGACGACGCCCTTGTTACCGTGGCGGCCGGCCATCTTGTCGCCGGCCGAGATCTTGCGTTTCTGGGCGAGGTAGACGCGAACCATCTCGTTGATGCCCGGCCCGAGCTCGTCCTTGTTGTCGCGAGAGAAAACCTTGACGTCGACCACGATGCCCCGCTCGCCGTGAGGCACGCGCAAGCTGGAGTCGCGGACCTCCCGCGCCTTCTCGCCGAAGATCGCGCGCAGCAGGCGCTCCTCGGCCGAGAGCTCCGTCTCACCCTTCGGAGTGATCTTGCCGACCAGGATGTCGCCCTGCTGGACCTCGGCGCCGATGTAGACGATCCCGCGCTCGTCGAGGTTGCGCAGTGCGTCGTCGGCGACGTTGGGGATGTCGCGGGTGATCTCCTCCGGCCCAAGCTTCGTCTCGCGGGCTTCGGATTCGTGCTCCTCGATATGGATCGAGGTGTACATGTCTTCTTTGACCACGCGCTCGGAGAGGAGGATCGCGTCTTCGAAGTTGTAGCCCTCCCAGGGCATGAAAGCGACGAGCACGTTCCGGCCGAGCGCCATCTCCCCGTTATCGATGGCCGGCCCGTCGGCGAGAATGTCGCCCCTCTCGACGTGCTGGCCCGGCTTGACCTTCACCTTATGGTTCAGGCATGTGCCCTGGTTGGAGCGCGCGAACTTCTGAAGCGGGTAGTGACGGTCAGGCCCACCCCCATCAGGCTTGACCACAATCTCGAACACTGGCGTTGCGTGTACCGCCTTGATGTCCATGGGGTGAGCAATGTCGGCGACTGTCCCGGCGACGTCAGCGACGATCATCTCGCCCGAGTCCTTGGCCGCGTAGTACTCGACCCCCGTGCCGACGAGCGGCGCATCCGTCACGAGCAGCGGAACCGCCTGGCGCTGCATGTTGGCGCCCATGAGAGCCCGACCGGCGTCGTCGTGCTCGAGGAACGGGATCATGGCGGTCGCCACCGAAACGATCTGCTTGGGCGAGATGTCCATGTACTGGATGTTGCCGACGTCTTCGATCTTGAAGTCGCCGCGGGCGCGTGAAGGCACGCGCGCCTCGACAAAATGGTTCTCCGGGGTTAACGCGGCGTTGGCCTGCGCGATGCCGAACATGTCCTCCTCGTCGGCGGACAGGTACTCGACCTCGGTCGAGACCCACGGCACGATGTCAACTCCCGCAGCATGCGCCTTGATCAGCTTCTGCACCGCCTTGGCGTCGAGGACCTCCTGCGCCGGTAGGACCTCCTTACCCTTGGGGTCCAGAGCCGGGCGGCGCAACGTTCGCCCGTCCAGCTTCGAGGTGGTGTCGTCGTTGACCGACATGCGGTTGTACACACGCCGGAACGGGGTCTCCACGAAGCCGAACTCGTTGACCTTCGCGTAGGTCGCGAGGTTGCCGATCAGGCCGATGTTCGGGCCTTCCGGCGTCTCGATCGGGCAGATACGGCCGTAATGGCTGTGGTGCACATCGCGCACGTCGAACCCCGCCCGCTCGCGGGAGAGGCCGCCTGGACCGAGCGCCGAGAGCCGGCGCTTGTGCGTGAGCTCGGACAGCGGGTTGTGCTGGTCCATGAACTGCGACAGCTGGCTCGAGCCGAAGAATTCCTTGATTGCGGCGACCACCGGCCGGGCGTTGATCAGCGATGCGGACGTGACAGTGTGCGGGTCACTGATCGTCATGCGCTCTTTGATGATTCGCTCCATCCGGATGAGTCCCATGCGGAACTGGTTCTGCAGCAGCTCGCCAACTGCGCGCACCCGCCGGTTGCCCAGGTGGTCGATGTCGTCGGGGATCTGCTTCTCGCGCGGCGCGTTGTTGAGCTCGATGAGCTTGCGGAGGAAAGCGATGAAGTCCCCCTTCTCCAGTATTCGCAGCTCGCGCTGGCGGACACGCGCGAGGATGTCCGCCTCGTCGCGGCCCAGCCTCTTGTCGACCTTGTAGCGGCCGACGCGGCCGAGGTCGAACCGGCGCGGGTTGAAGAACAGGCTCTGGAGCAGATTGCGGGCGTTGTCCACCGACGGGGGATCGCCCGGGCGGACACGGCGGTAGAGCTCGAGGAGCGCGTCCTCGGTCTTCATGGTCGTGTCCTTGTCGAGCGTTGATTCCATGTAGCGGTGCTCGGGGTTGTTGTCGACATCCCCGAACATCTCCAGGAGCGCGCGCTTCTGCGCCTCGCGGTCGTTCTCCGTGCCCTTCAGCTGCGGCAGCTCGAGCGCCTTCAGGAGCACGGTCACGGGAACCTTGCGCTTGCGGTCGATCTTGACCGTCAGCAGGTCCTTGGCCGAGGTCTCGATCTCGAGCCATGCGCCGCGGTTGGGGATGAGCTTGGCGCCGAAGAGCTTGCGCCCTGTGTTCGGGTCCTCGGCCGCGGTGAAGTACACGCCCGGCGAGCGCACGAGCTGGGAGACGACCACGCGCTCGGTGCCGTTGACGATGAACGTGCCTTCGTCGGTCATCATGGCGAAGTCGCCCATGTAGACCTCGGACTCCTTGATCTCCCCCGTCTCCTTGATGGTCAGGCGGGTCTTGATTCGCAGCGGCGCCGCGTAAGTCATGTCGCGGTTCCGGCATTCCTCGACCGAGAACTTGGGCTGGCCGAACTCGTAGTCAAGGAACTTCAGCTCGAAGTTCTTGCCCGTGTAGTCGGTGATCGGATTGATCTCGTCGAAGAGCTCACGGAGGCCCTCGGACTTGAACCAGTGAAACGACTCGACCTGCGTCGCAATGAGGTCCTTCAGCTCGACCAGGTTGGGGATACGGCCATAGCTAAGGCGCGAGGGAGCCCTCATCTCTGAGATCATTCGGTTCTCCTTAAACGGAAAAAGGGCGCGCTCAGGAAATAGGCATGATGAGCGGCCGGGCGTGCACGAACGGCCAGTATACGACGAATCGGCCCCCCGGTGGGGACGAGTCATCAAGGCCAAGCGAAGACGTCGCTTGACCGAGGTTTCGGGCACTATAGCACCGCTAGGCCACAGAAGCTAGCCTGTTGAGGATGCCCGACTGGAAGGCACTCCGCCAACAGTTCCCCCTCCTGAACCGCTACATCTATCTCAACGCCTGCTCGCTCGGCCCGCTGCCTCGGAGCGGCCGGGCCGCCCTGGAGAAGTACGCCCGTGACTGGGATACCCAGGGGACGCCGGTCTGGTTCTCGGAGTGGCTGCCCTTGCTGGACCAGCTCCGCAGCAGGGTGGGCGCGCTTCTGAACGCGCCTCAAGGCTCGACGGCGATCGCGCCCTCGGTGTCGGTGGCGCTCACGACCCTGGCTTCGGGCCTGCCCCTACCTCCCGGCCGCGACAAGGTCCTGATCGGGGAGCTTGACTTCCCCACGATCGGCCACCAGTGGCTCTCGAGGCCCGGATTCGAGGTGGAGTTCGTTCCCAGCGCGGACGGGGTGGGCATCCCGCCCGAGGCGTTCGCGGAGCGGATCGACGAGCGGACGGCCCTGGTGGCGACGACCCACCTCTTCTACACGACAGGCTACCTGCAGGACGTGCGGGCGATCGCGGACGCGGCCCACGCCAAGGGCGCTCTCTGCCTGATCGACGGCTACCAGACGTGCGGCTGCGTGCCGCTCGACGTCGCGGCCATCGACTGCGACGCCTTCGTCGGCGGCTGCCTCAAGTGGTTGTCAGGCGGCCCCGGAACCGCCTTCCTCTATGTACGCCCGGACCTGATCCCCAGCGTCAACCCGCAGGGTACCGGCTGGTTTGCCACACGCGACCCGTTTTCCTTCACCCTCCAGGAGCTGGTCTTCGCCGATGACGCGAGGCGCCTCGAGACCGGCACCTGGGCGGTGGCCTGCCACTATGCAGGCCTGGCCGGGCTGGAGCTCATCCTCGAGGTCGGGGTCGAGCACATCCAGGAAAGGCTGCGCGACCTGACCGGCCGGATCCTGGAGCGATGCGACGCCGCCGGCGTCAGGACGTTGACGCCCCGCGAGCGTGAGCTCCGGTGCGGAATCGTGACGCTCGAGTGCGATCACCCCGAAGAGGTCGAGGCGAAGCTTCACGCCGAAGGGGTGATCGTGGATTCGCGACCAGGCCGGGTGCGCCTCTCGCCTCATTGGTGCGTCACCGAGTCAGAGCTGGAACGAGGGATGGACCTGGTGCT
>JALYYE010000255.1 GCA_030946735.1 Candidatus Dormiibacterota bacterium | reverse complement strand
ACACGCAGGGCACGATAGCCATGGCTCACGACCTCTTCGACCGCGTCGGGCGACCGAACATCTTCATCAAGATCCCGGCGACCGACGCCGGACTTCCCGCGATCGAGCAATGTATTGCCGACGGCCTGAACATCAACGTCACCCTGATGTTCTCGGTCAAGGTCTACGAAGAGGTCGCGCGCGCTTTCATTCGCGGCTTACAGCGACGGTTGAAAGCGGGGCACCCGGTCGACGTCGCCTCCGTGGCCAGCTTCTTCGTCAGCCGAGTGGATACGGCAGTCGACAAGCTGCTCGAGCAAAAGATCGCTGCGGCCAAGGAACCGGAACGCGCGCGGCTGCAACAGCTGATGGGAAAGGCCGCTGTCGCCAACGCGAAGATGGCTTACGAGGCCTTCTTGCGGATCTTCAATGGACCCGAGTTCGCCGACCTCCGTGAGGCGGGCGCCTCCGTGCAACGCTGTCTTTGGGCCAGCACCGGAACCAAGAATCCCAACTACAGCGACGTGCTGTACATCGAGGAGTTGATCGGACCGGAGACGGTGAACACCATGCCGCAACAGACCATGATGGCGTTCAAGGAGCATGGCGAGGTCCGTCCCAGCCTGCTGGAGAACGTCGAGGGCGCTCGCCAGGTCTTGCGCGACCTGGAAACCGCCGGCATCGACATGGACAAGGTGACCTCCGACCTGCGGGTCGATGGCGTCAAGCTGTTCGCTGATTCGATCGACAAGCTGCTCGAGGAGATCGCGAGCAAGAAGCGTGAGCTCCAGCGGGGATCGCCGGGGGCGCACGAGGGCCAGCTCGGGGCCATCGATGGCCCCGTCAAGAAACGCCTCGAGCAACTGGAGCAGGCGGCGGTGGTGCGCCGGATCGCCGAGAAAGACGCCGGGCTGTGGAAGTCGAACGGCAGCGTGGAAAGCGAGATCCGCGAGCGGCTGGGCTGGCTTCAGGTCGCCGATCGTATGGAGGAGCGGGTCCCGGAGCTCGAGGGGCTCCGCAAGGAGCTGATCGGCGAGGGATTCACGGACGTGGTCCTGATGGGCATGGGTGGCAGCAGCCTCGCCCCGGAGGTCTTCCGGCAAACGTTCGGTGTGCCTAAGGGCGCGCTCGACGTGCATGTCCTCGACACCACGGATCCGGCCGCGATCATTGCCCAGGAGAAGGCGATCGATGTTCGCAAGACGGTCTTCATCGTCGCGTCGAAATCGGGCACGACGCTTGAGACACTCTCCCACTACCGCCACTTCTGGCAGCAGTCGGGCCAGAAGGGTGGACAGTTCATCGCGATCACCGACCCGGGAACGTCGCTGGCCGATGAGGCGTCCCGGCGGGGATTCCGCCGAACGTTTCTCAACCCTCCGGACATCGGGGGTCGCTACTCGGCCCTTTCCTATTTCGGCCTGGTACCGGCGGCGCTCGGCGGGGGCGATCTTGGCGGCCTCCTCGACCGAGCGGCGACCATGATGCAGGCGTGCTCCCCCTCCGTCCCGGCGGCGGAGAACCCGGGAGCCTGGCTGGGGGCGGTCTTCGCCGAGGCAGCAAAGGTCGGCCGCGACAAGGTAACGATCGTCGCGCCGCCGGCGATCCAGAGTTTTGGCTTGTGGGCGGAGCAGTTGATCGCGGAGAGCACCGGCAAGGAAGGGAAGGGCCTGGTGCCGATTGCCGACGAGGCGCTGGGTCCTCCGCAGATCTATGGCAACGATCGCCTCTTTGTCCGGCTGGCGCTACCCGGCGAGGATGAGCCCGCTGCCCTGGCGGCGGTCAGCAAGGCGGGCCACCCGGTCGTGACTCTCAACCTCAGCGACCCGCTCGCCATCGGGGCGGAGTTCTTCCGCTGGGAATACGCGATTGCGGTTGCCGGCGCGATCCTCGGCATCAACGTCTTCGACCAGCCGAACGTCCAGGAGGCCAAGGATCTGACCAAGAAAGTCCTCAGCGAAGGCAATCCTCCGACGGTGGGCGAGGGGATCCGCTGGGCCGGCCAGTCGGGCGCGACCCTCGAGGCGGCCATCCTGGCGCTGCTCGCCCAGGTTAAGGCCGGCGACTACGTGGCGCTGCTGGCCTTTATCGCGCCCAACGCGGAGCACGACCGCGCGCTCGACGCGATTCGGCTCGCCATCCGTGACAGGTACAAGGTGGCAACGACGGTGGGGTACGGCCCCCGCTACTTGCATTCGACGGGTCAGCTGCACAAGGGCGGTCCCAGCACGGGCGTCTTCCTGCAGGTCGTCGGCGACGATCCGAATGACGTGCCCATTCCCGGCGAGAAGTTTTCCTTCGGAATTCTGAAGCAGGCGCAGGCCCTGGGTGATTTCCAGGCGTTGCGCAACCATGGGCGGCGCGTGCTTCGCATTCAAGCGCATGACGTCGCGCAGGGTCTGGTGAAGATCGGCCAATCCGTCGCAGCTACGGTCCGTGCCTGATGCAGCTGGGGATGATCGGGCTCGGCCGGATGGGTTCGGGCATGACCCAGCGGCTATTGAAGGGTGGACACCAGGTGACGGTCTTCGACCGGTCCGCTGATGCGGTTGCCGCGCTGACCGGCTCGGGCGCCACGGCAGCCAGCAGCCTGGAGGACCTCGGCCAGAAGCTCAAGGCGCCGCGCATCTTCTGGTTGATGATCCCGGCCGGGGCGCCGGTGGACGACACCATCCAGCGCCTGTCCGGCGTCCTCTCGCCGGGAGACGTCATCGTCGACGGCGGCAACTCGAATTACAAAGACT
>JALYYE010000222.1 GCA_030946735.1 Candidatus Dormiibacterota bacterium | reverse complement strand
ATGCCCGGATCGAGGACCGTCGCCAGGGGATCGCCCATGCGGTCCGCCGCGCTCGCCCGGGGGATACGGTCTTGCTCGCGGGCAAAGGCCACGAGCGAAGCATTCTCATCGGGCGTGGCAAGGAGCCGTGGGACGAACGAGCCGCCGCCGAGGCGGCGATCCGCGGGCTGCCGTCGTGAGCAGAGGATGAGCCGCGCCGTCGAGGAGGCCAACCGGCGGATGCTCCGCGCCCGCGATGCGATGGATCGCGCCTACGCGGAGCTCCTCGACGTACCCGGCCTTGCCCGTATCGCCAACGTTTCCGCGGCACACTTCATTCGGACGTTTCGCGCGACTTTCGGCGAGACGCCGCACCGGTACCTTCAGCGGCGGCGGGTCGAACGGGCCATGTTTCTCCTTCGGGCGACGGACCGCAGCGTGACGGACATCTGTCTCGACGTGGGCTTCAACAGCCTGGGTACGTTCAGCCACACCTTTCAGGAGATCGTCGGCGAGGCGCCAACCACCTACCGCGAACGCGGGCCGATCGTGGCGGTTCCGACCTGCTTCGCCATGGCCTGGACACGACCGAGCAGTTTTGGAGAAGCCAGCGAAAGGCGCGACCGGTGGGCATCTGTTCTTCACGACCGACGATTGCCGCAAGACCTACAACGAGCTTCGCGGGCGGGGCGTCGAATTCACGGAGGAACCCACCGAGCGACCCTATGGCATCGACTGCGGCCTGCGCGACCCTTTCGGCAACCATATCCGTTTTTCACAGCTGCTCTCGGTCTCGACACCAGTGGCCGGCGCGACTAAAGCGACCCGATGAAGTTCCGCGCCACCATCGAGCTCGCAGGCAAGACCGCGACCGGCATAGAGGTGCCGGCCGCGGTCATCGCCAAGCTGGGATCAAGTAGGAAACCCGCGGTGCGGGTGACGATCAAGGGCTACACCTACCGCAGCACCGTGGCCTCGATGGGCGGGCGCTTCATGCTCCCGATCAGCGCACAGGTCCGCGAGGCTGCTCGCGTGGCTGCTCGCGACAAGGTGGACGTCGACGTGGAACTCGACACGGCGCCGCGCGAAGTGACGGTGCCGCCCGACTTCGGCCGAGCGCTCACTCGCGAGCCCGCCGCGAAGCGTTTCTTCGAGGGACTGTCATTCAGTAACAAGCAGCGGATCGTGATCGCGATCGAGGCCGCCAGGACACCGGAAACCCGTGAGCGACGGATCGCGGAATCGGTCGGCTCCCTCCGCGAGGGCCGAGGCTAGGATCCAATCACCTGAAGTTCGTATCCCTGGGATTCAAACGCCTGCCGAATGTTCTCGATGATCCGGTTGCGATCGTCCGGCCCCACCGCCTCCGCGTCATGTGGAGGGTCCCAGCGATTGATCGTTTCGCCCCACAAAGCCATTGCGCCAGGCTTGGCCAGGACTTCGGAGTCAACGAACATTGATCGACCACCCTCGACGTAGCGCATCCCAGTCCGACCCAACACCTCCACAGAAAAGCCCGAATCGCTCTCGATGAGATTCGGACGCGGTGCCGAAAATTTCACCGCCGCGCCGCTAGGACCAGCTTGCGGTCGGTAAACGACTGCACCCTCCCCTCGCTTACCACGATCTCGAGATCGCGGACCGCCGAGGCTGGTGCTTCGCGGAAACGGGCGCGCACGCGCTCCTGCGTCGCGGCATCCTCGCCCCCACGCTCGAGCCACGGCTCGAAATCGTGGGCCTTGCGGACCACTTCTTGTTTCTGGATTTGCAAGCCGGCCTGTTCGCAAAACGCGATCCATTCTCGCTCGGTATAGATGCGGCGATGGGTCGGGTCGCGCAGCAACTCGACCTCGTCCTGGTAGAGGGCGCTTTCCGGGTCCTCGGGCGCCGTCGTGTCGATGAAGATGAAGACCCCGCCGGACCGCAGCACACGAGCGATCTCGCGGAACGCGAGCGCGACGTCGTCGAAGTGATGCGCGGCGAGCCGCGTGGTTACGATGTCGAAGCTCTCCTTGGGAAAAGGAAGTTGCTCTGCGCCCGCCCGAACAAACTGCGCGTTCCACAGGCCAGCTGTCTGAAATAGGCGACGGGCCGTTGCCAGCATGGCTTCGACCGGGTCGGTGAGGACGACCTCGGAGACACTGGGCGCGAGCGCGAGGGCAGTGTGCCCGGCGCCGGTGCCGATGTCGAGGACGCGCTCCTTGCCGGTCGGTGCCGCGTACTCAACGACCAGCTCGAGCTCGCGCCCCGACTTGTGCTCACCGGTGGCATACGCCTCGGCGTTTTTCTCCCAGCGCGTGCCGCCGCTCACCCGATCAGCTTAGAGCGACGCTATCGAGAACCAGCTTCACCAATGGGGAGTTGGGGTCGGTCGTAAAGAAGGTGAACTGGTAGTTGCGACCTTTGGTGTGGACGTAGACGGATGACATGAACGGCCAGCCCTGGTCGGGACGGGCCCAGGCGGAGGTGACCTTGCAGGTGTCGAGGGCGACCCGCGAAACCTGCTCGTTGATCGGCGTGAAGCTCCACACCTGGATCGCACTGGCGTGGTCCGCGACGGGCGCGATGTCGGCGCGGAGCTGTGCTGGTAGCTGCACGGTGAGGGTGTCCGACGAGCTCGTCTGCAGGATGAGGAACGGCAGGTCGTCGCCGGTCTTCGAGACGGTGGTAACGGCTGGATCCGACGAGGGGGCGACCTGGTAACCCTGCGGCAGCATCAGGCTCCAACCGAACCCGCTTGCAGCATGGATCGCGGTCGTCACGACCAGATCCGACCGCACCCAGCCAACCTGGCTGGCCGCCTTTACGTGATACCAGGCGTTTCCGGATGCATCAGGTGCTCGCTGGTCGGCGACCGCGGTGGTGCCCTGCGCGAGGATCGCGAGTTGCGCGGTCGATGCGCTGGCACCCGCACGCAGTCTTGCACCCAGCGGCTCGTTGACCCAAACCTGGAACGGCAGCGCCGGCGCCGCCGGCGGCGTAACGGTCGTCGCCGCCTTCGGCATCGGTAGCGAAGCCGGGCACGCTGTCGGCGAGGCGTGAGGATCGATGGTAGCCGAGGCGGTTGGTTGAGGTCGGCCCGCCACGGCGTGAGTTTTGTAGAGAGACGTTAGCGGCCCAGCCAGCAGGAAGGCCGCCACAGCGCCGATTGCCATCAGGGGAATTAGGCGGAGAGCCGACCTCATGTTCATGCAACGCCGCCCGCAATCGGTGCGTTACGCCAGCGGTTTGCGTCCTGGCAACCCGCTTCGGCGCGCAAAACGGGCCGGTGTGGGCGCCAGCTTGGGCACCACCATGAGGGCGTGGCCGCCGGCCGGATGCTCGAGGCGCGGCGCCCCCCCGCCCAGAAGGCGGGCGGCAGGCTCGAGGACGAGCGGGTCGAAACGGCTGACCTGGGCAACAAGATCTCCACCGGTTCTAACGAAGGGGAGGGCAAGCTCCAGCAGCACTTCCGGACGTGCCGCCGCCCTCGAGATCGCCCGATCGAATTGCTCCCGAAGCGCCGGCTGGTGGCCGAGCTCCTCAGCCCGTCCGGGGGCGACCGCCACGTTCGTCAGGCCGAGCGTACCGGCCACGTGCTCGAGGAAGGCGCATTTGCGGGCGTTCGCCTCAAGGAGGGTGAACTGCACCTCCGGCATCGCCACCGCCAATGGGATGGCCGGCAACCCCCCGCCACTCCCGATATCGATCACCGTGCTGATGTGCTTCCAGGACGCCTCGACCAGCACGGTGGCATCCTCGATCAGCGCCTCGACTTCCTCCGGCGTCCGGGCGCCCGTGAGGTTCACGGTTCGGTTCCACTCCAGAAGGAGGTGGGCGTATTGCTGAACTTTTGGGCGCACAACCTTACAATATTGACGTGCCGATCTACGAGTTCTCCTGCTTGAGTTGTCGCCAAACGTTTGACGTCTTCGGCGGTTACGCCAGCCGCGACGAGCGCCAGATCTGCCCTGAGTGCGAGAGCACCAACACCAAGGCGATGTTCTCCACCTTCGCGGTCGTGGGCACAAGCGAGGCGTCGAGCGGATCGACCTCTGCTGGCTGCGCTTGCGGCGGCAGCTGCTCCTGTTCGAACTGAGCGCAAACAACTAGACACGAGCCTCGGCAATCCGGCATGATGGGGGCCGTGGCGTCAACCCCTGCGCCCATTCGCTTCCGGCCTATGCCTCTGCCGGAGCTCCTCGACGAACTGTTTCGACTCTATCGCCGGCACTTCTCCCTCATCATTGGCGTCGCCCTGCTGGTCGCCCTGCCCGGGCTGGTCTGGAGTCTTGCTACCGGTATTTACAAGCTGAACTCCGCCTCGTATGCCAGCCTCTTTACCACCACGCCGGGCGCAGCGCCCTCGTTCAACAGCCAGCAGCTCTCGACTCTGGTCGGAGCGATTGCCCTCGGCGTCATCGGTGGCATCCTCTTCCTTCCAGTCAGCGTAGGAGCCGTTTATCGGGCGGTCACCGAGGTCGCGCTCGGACGACCGGCAACGATCCCGTCCGTGCTCCGAGAGACTCTTGCCCGTTACTTGAAGCTTCTCGGCTTGTTCGCGATCGCTGCCCTGCTGGTTCTGGGGTGGTTCATCGCCGAGATCATCGGAGCTGTCCTGCTCGTCCTTCCCGCGATCGCGGTGTTTTGCGCCGCTGTCTACTTCTATGTGCGCTGGTCGCTTTCAGTGGCGGCGATGATGGCCGAGGAGATCGGGCCGATTCGGGGCATGGGACGCAGCTGGAACCTGGTCAAGGGCCAATGGTGGCGTACGGTCGGCATCCTTCTGATCGTCGGGATATTGCAGGGCATCATCAGCTACGGGCTCGGCATCCTGTTTACTCTGATCGCCGCCCTCGTCACAAGCGGCGACCTACAGGCCGCGGTGGTCCAGATTCTCGGAACGCTGGTGAGTGCGGTGGTTTCTCCGATCACAACCATCGCCGTCGTCCTACTCTACTTCGACCTGCGAGTTCGCAAAGAAGGTCTCGACCTGGATCAACTCGCCCAGCAGACCTCTCCGGGCCCTGTTCCGGCGTAAGAGTTCTTCGCTCGCGCGCAGGGGGCCGCTGCTGGCGGCGCTCATCCTGGCGTTAGTGCTCGCCGTCCCCGCGTCGGCGAGCGAGGCAGATGATTACACCAATGCCATCCATCGCGCGCTGACGTTAGTCCAGTTCGCGGAGCGCGGCGACACGCCCTCGATCGGGCAGGCGCTCCAGGTGCTCGCTACCGCCCCGGGACCCAGTCAGCCGGAAATTCTGCATGACCTGGGCGCCGAACCACCCAACCTCACTGACGCCGACCAGCGCCTGCAGGCGTTGTACACCGCGCTCCAGGCACGCGTCGACACGCCCGACCCCGCGCGCGCGAGCCAGCAGCTGAACAACGTCTTGTCCATGCCGCGCTACGTTGGGCTGGCATCGGGGCCGTCTCTGCTCGACCGCATCGTTAGAGGGGTGACCACGGCGATTGGGAATTTCCTTCGCTGGCTAGGCATCGGCAACCTGCGTCTCAACATCCCGACGTGGCTCTGGTTGGGATTCGCCGCGCTGGTGATCCTGGGCATCATCATCTGGCCGATTCGGAGCACGCTGGGCCGCGGCGGGCGCGAGGCCGTCCCCCGGTGGACGCCATCGGCGGTCCGACCATCCTTCGATTTCTTTGCCGAGGCCGACCGGTTGGCCGCGGCCGGCGACTTCCACGGCGCCATTCAGGCGCTGGCCGGAGGGGTGACGGTCCGGATTAGCGGCGAGCGAGCCTGGGACCGTAGCCCGTACACCGTCCGCGAGCTCTTTCAACGGACCGAGCAGCCGGAACTGCTACGGCCGCTGCTGCGCTCGTTCGAGGAGGCCAGCTACGGCCATCGCGCCCCGGACAGGCCGATGTACACGCAGGCCCTCGAGGCGGCACAACGCTACCGGCGGACCGCCGCGTGAGCCGCCGCCGCTGGATCCTCCTCGGCGCGGTGGTGGCGCTGATCGCGATCGTCGTGGCGCTTCGGGGGACCGCCACTGGCGATTCACCGGAGCACAGCTCGGCCAG
>JALYYE010000197.1 GCA_030946735.1 Candidatus Dormiibacterota bacterium | reverse complement strand
GTGACCTGGCGCGGAGGCGAGCTACTGGGCGTCGACCACGCGGGCAGGATCCGGGCAGGCGACCCCGCCGATCTCGTGCTCGTTCATGGTGATCCGCTGAGCGATCCGCGAGCACTCTGGCGGGTCTGGGCGGTGTTTCAAGGTGGCGAGCGAGTCGCCTGACGATTCCCTCGCCGTAGGGCACGAGGATCTCACGACGTTCTCACAGGGGAGCGTCGATAATGAAAACACTCTCAGATTGTCGGCGTTGTCTTCTCAGGAGCGTGCGGGTTGCCCCAATTACGGCAGGACCTGATCACAGGGCGATGGGTAGCGGTGGCGACGGAACGTGCCCGGCGTCCGGATTCCTTCACGCAGGCGGCCAAGGAGTCGGTCGCCGCCCGTGACGTCTGTCCGTTCTGCCCGGGCCACGAATCGATGACGCCGCCCGAGGTGCTGGCCTACCGCGCGCCCGGCCTGCCGGCCAACGGCGAGGGCTGGTCGATCCGGGTAGTGCCGAACCTTTACGCAGCGTTCCGCCCCGAGCCCGACGGGCAGGAGCATCGCGATGGCCGTTTCTGGCAGCGCGATGCGATCGGGGCCTGCGAGGTGTTGATCAGCAGCCCCGATCATCGGGCGCCCACCCCCATGCTGCCGCGGCCCCAGGTGGAGGAGATGCTCCAATCGTATGTTGACCGCTACCAGCATCACGCGCGCAATCGAGGACTCGCACACGTCTTGATCCTCTACAATCACGGCCGTCCGGCCGGGGCCTCGCTCGAGCACCCGCACTCGCAGCTGTACGCGATCGGGCTTCAGCCACCGAGTGTGGACGACGAGCTGCAGGGTGCGCGGGGCTTCCATGAGGCGAATGGCGCCTGCGTCTTCTGCACCACCCTCGAGGATGAGCGCCGCGCCGGCACGCGGGTCGTCTTCGAGAACGAGGCGTTCCTCGTTTTTGCCCCTTACGCCGCGCGGACGCCCTTTGAGACCTGGATCATGCCGCGCCGGCACACGGCGTCGTTCGGCGATCTCGACCCCGCCAGGGAAAAGCCGGCCCTCGCGGAGGCTCTGCAGCTCACCCTCAAGGCCCTCTACGACGGGCTCAATGATCCACCGTTCAACTACTTCATCCACAGCGCGCCGGTCAAGGCCGATGCTTCAGACACCTATCACTGGCACCTGGAGCTGGTCCCCAAACTCAGCACCGCAGCCGGCTTCGAGCTGGGCACGGGCATGTGGATCAATGTCGTCAAGCCCGAGGCGGCGGCGGCGTTCTTGCGGGAACGCATCGATAGCACAGTGGGTCAAGCCAAGTGAAGGCGGTCGTGATGGCCGGTGGCGAGGGCTCGCGGCTGCGGCCGCTGACCAGTGGGATTCCGAAGCCCCTGGTGCCGGTCGTCGGCAAGCCGGTGATGGAGCACATCCTGCGGTTGTTGCGCAATCACGGCATTACCGACGTGGTCGTCACCTTGCAATACCTCGGCTCCGCCATCCGCGATTACTTTGGCGACGGCTCGGACTTTGGCGTCGACATCACCTACGTCGTCGAAGACAGCCCGCTGGGCACCGCGGGCAGCGTCAAGAACGCGCAGGAATTCCTTGACGAGCCCTTCATCGTCATCAGCGGCGACGCGCTGACCGACATCGACCTGACCGCCGTGATGCGCTACCACAAGGAGAAGGGCGCTGCGGCAACCATCGTGTTGACCTCGGTGCCGAACCCGCTCGAGTACGGGGTGGTGATCACCAACCCCGACGGGACGATCAAGCGCTTCCTCGAGAAACCTTCGTGGGGCGAGGTCTTCTCGGACCAGGTCAACACCGGGATCTACGTGATCGAGCCCAAGGTGCTGGACATGATGCCACCGGCGACGGTGGTCGACTGGAGCGGCGACGTCTTCCCCAAGATGCTGGCCAATGCCATGCCGCTCTACGGTCACCTGGTTCCCGGTTACTGGTGCGACATCGGCAACATCCAGACCTACTACCAGGCGAACTGGGATGCGCTCGAGGGACGGGTCGACGTCGAGATCTCCGGGGAGCGGCGCTACGGCAACATTTGGATCGGCGAGAACGTCGAGATCGGTTACGACGTGAAGATCATCGGCCCGGCGTACATCGGCAACGAATGCAAGCTCAAAGCCGGCGTCTTCGTCAACGGGCCGGTCTGCGTCGGCAACTTCTCGGTTGTCGACGAGAACACGAAGATCAGCAACTCCATCATCTGGACCTATTCCTACATCGGCGAGAACTCACGCCTGCGCCAGGCGATCGTCTGCCGTCACGTCACCATCAAGAACGGTTGCCTGCTCGAGGAAGGGGCGGTTATCGGCGACGACGTGGTGGTCGGCGAAGGATCCACGATAGATGCCGGCGTCAAGATCTGGCCCGACAAGGAGGTTGAGCCGGGGTCGACCGTGCACGAGAGCATCATCTGGGCCGGTCACTACAAGCGCGGGCTCTTCAGCTCATACGGGATCATCGGCCTGGTCAACATCGAGCTGACCCCCGAGTACTGTGCCCGCCTGGGGGCCTCGTTCGCGAACCTGTACCCCAAGGGCTCCGCCATCGGCGCGGCCCGCGACGGTCAGCGGCCCTCGCGCATGATCAAGCGCGCCATGATCGCGGGCATGATGTCGTCCGGTGCCTCCATCATCGATCTCAGCGAGCTGCCCATCCCGGTGGTGCAGTTCTACGCACGCGAGCACCCCATCGCCGGCGCCGTCCATATCCAGATGTCTCCGCTCGACAGCCGCTCGGCCGACATCCGGTTGTTCGATGGCAACGGCGTCGTCCTCGACAAGAAGGCGGAACGAAAGCTGGAGAACGTCTTCTTCCGGGAGGACATCCGGCGCGTCCATTTCTACGAAATGGGTGACATCACCTACGTCCAGGACGCCGTCGACTCCTACATCGACGGTGTCATTGCGCTGGTCGACGTGGAGACCGTGCGCCGCGTCCACTTGAAGGTGCTGATCGACTTCGACCACGGGAGTGCCTCGTTGGTGTTGCCCCGCCTGTTCAAGGAACTGAACATCGAGGCGATCCCGCTGAACGCCGGCTTCGACGAGACCTACCAGTCGAAGACGAAGGAGGCTTTCGACGAGGCGCGCCGGCAGTCGGCGCTGATCACGAGGACGCTCGGCTGCCAGTTGGGTGCCTACATCGACTACGGCTCGGAGCGGATCTACCTGATTGACGAGCAGGGTGGCGTCCTCGACCATCACGAGGCATTGGGTGTGATCGCGATGCTGGTTCTCAAGGCGAAGCCTGGCGTCCTGGTGGCACCTGCGACCGTGCCGCAGACGATCGGTGCGCTGGTGCGGCAGCTGCCGGGTTCGAACTTTGTGCCGGGCAAAAGTGAGCCCTCGGCGCTCTTGCGGGCCGCCCAGCAGCACCAGGCCAGGCTGGCGTCGGATGGCAGCGGTGGCTACGTGTTTCCCGAGCACCTGCTGGGATTCGACGCGATCTTCGCACTGATCAAGCTGCTCGAGCTGCTGGCGAAGGACGGGAGGGCGGTCTCGGCGATCCGGCGGGAGATCCCACGCGCGGCCTACGAACATCGCGAGGAAGCCGTGCCTTGGGACGCCAAAGGCCGGGTGATGCGGACCATGGTCGAGCTGCACCGTGACGAGCCGGTCGACCTGGCGGATGGCATCAAGGTCTTTGTCGACGGCGGCTGGGTGCTGGTGCTGCCTGATCCCGACATGCCCCGTTACCACATCATCGTCAGCATGGAGGATTCGGAGAAGGCGAGGGCGCTGGCCGATCGCTACAGCGCCATGGTCAAGACCGCCGTCGGCGGCGACGAGTCGGGCACTCCCGCAGCGGCTCGCTAGGTCACGGGTGCCGCCTCGTTCTCCCGTGCGTGGCCAGTCGGCGCGCCGGGAGCGGCGATTCGTTCGGACCGCAAGCTTTTTCCGAGCCCTGCCGCCGCTGGTCGAGGCGGCGCTGCCCGCCCGCATGAAAGGGGTCAGCCATCGCGCCCGCTCGAGCCAGGCACAGTGGTTCTTCGGCGACCCGCGACTGCACTTCGAGGCCTGGTGGCACCCGAATACCGGCCGGCTCGAGCTGGGCCTGCACCTGGAGGCGGAGCCGGCGATGAACGACCGTATCGCCAACGGTCTGGCGCGGCAGTTGCTGCTGATCAAGGCGCGGTTGGGGCAGCAGCTCGACCTGGAGCCGTGGGATCGTGGCTGGGTGCGGCTCTACGAGACCTCCGCCGTCGAGGTCTTCGATGCCGCCCAGATCAGGCGCACGGCCACCAGGATGGCGGAGTTGATCGCGGTCATCTGGCCGATGTGCCAGGAGCTCCGAAAGCGCGATGCTAAAATCCGGCTTGCCGAGCGGGAGTAGCTCAGCTGGTAGAGCGCGACCTTCCCAAGGTCGATGTCGCGAGTTCGAGTCTCGTCTCCCGCTCCAATTAGACATTGCCCCCTCCAATTAGCTACCCCGTACTGAACGAGCGTGACCTCCAGCTGAGCGACGGGCGCAGGCTGCATATTTACGACACGCGCTCGGACGATGCCAAGATTAGCCTTGCCATCGTCTGGCACCACGGGACACCGAATCTTGGCGAGCCACCCGAGCCCTTGCTCCCGGCCGCCGCGCAGCGCGGCATCCGCTGGGTGTCATACGACCGGCCCGGATACGGTGGATCGACGCCTCACCCAGGCAGGGATGTGGCATCCGCCGCGGCCGACGTCGCCGCTATCGCGGATGCCCTGGGCATCCGGCGATTCGCGGTGATGGGGCATTCGGGTGGCGGCCCACACGCCCTGGCCTGCGGCGCGCTGATGTCAGAACGCGTAATCGGCGCCGTGTCCGTCTCCGGACTGGCACCCTACGACGCCCCGGGGCTGGATTGGTTCGCGGGCATGGCGGCCGCCGGCGCGGGGGAGCTGCGCGCGGCCGCAGACGGCCGCACGGCGCTCCGGGGTTACCTGGCCTCGACCGAGTTCGATCCGGAAATCTTCACGCCTGCAGATCATGCCGCCCTGGCGGGTGCCTGGTCATGGCTGGGAAAGATCGCCGGACGAGCATTAGACGGCGGCGTGGGCGGGATGGTCGACGACGACCTGGCGTACGTTGCGCCCTGGGGCTTTACCCCCGGGCAGGTAGGCGCGCCGGTCCTGATCGTGCAGGGCGGCCAGGATCGGATCGCGCCGAGTTCGCACGGCACATGGCTCGCGGGTCAAATTCACTCGGCGGAGTTCTGGCGGCCACCGGGCGACGGACACATCTCGGTCCTGAGCTCCGCTGAGGCGGCTATGGAGTGGCTTCTGGAACGCTCCGGTTCACGGCGATAGGCGGGTACGCGTCGGCCACGGGAGCAATTCTCGAATGCTCCGGCCGAGGCTCATCGGTCTGCGGTGGGACGGCGAGATTCCAGGGAGCGAACGGATTCTTTAGCTTGAAGAGAACCGCGCCGAAAGCGGGAAAGTGGCGCAGGAGAACACTCGCGAAGCCGTTGTCCGCGATCCAGTCCATCCCTTCCTTCGTGTACGTGGCGGGATTGAAATCGGTGGTAAAGAACCGATCGCTGTTCAAGCGGCGTGATGCCATCAGCGCAAATATGCGGAAGGCCGTGTCACTGAAGCCAAAGCCCTTCGGAAGCGGCTCTGCGTACAGGCCTACCATCAGGTCGACCCGATCAATGTCGTTGTCATAAACGCGACGGATCTGCTCAGCCCACTCCTGGTTATCGGTGAGCTCTTCGAAGCTGCGGACTGGGCGGCGGTGCATCAGCTTCCGGAACGTGTTGTATCGCGGAACGCCGCGCTCCCGCACGCGCAAGATGTCGATCGCCCCGAGGTCGATGAGCGTGCCGTCTGGCTCAACGCGTTGACGCAGGAAGCGCGGAAAGTTGTGCAAGGTGATGGCACCCGGGTTCATGGTTCCGAAGGAGTACAGCGCATCGGCCATCGGCACCGTCACCAGCACCTCGCGAGCATGCCGGTCGGCCACCTCAGGAAAGGTCAACGCGGCGAGCAATCGATTGTCCACCAGCGACCTGAACGCGTAGTCATCCGGAATCAACGGATGCATACGGTAGACCGCCACGAACTCCTCGGTGATCGAATACGGAACCCCAAAGTGCTCAGTCTTACTACCGGGGATTCCGCTGATCACCTCGCTGGCGCTCAGGCGCCCGATCAGGCGTGACAGGTGTTCGCCCTGCAGCCCCCACCAGTTTGCCCGCATGGCGATGTGAAGCGCTGGGTGACCAAGAATGGCAGGCGTCCATTCGACAGTGTGGATCTTTGCGAGCAGGGCGGCAATGACCAGGCGGGCATGATCGAAGAGCTCGTCGTCTGACCATCTCGGATGGTGCGCCCGCAGGCGATCGCACACCGCATTGTGCTCAAGCGTGAACAGGGTGTGCAACATGCTCAAACCCACCCACCAGTTGCCCTGGACGCCGGTTATGTCGGTACCGGAATTTGGATCGACTGGAAGGAGGCCGTCCGGACCTATCGTCAGTTTTCCGTCAATGCCGGATCGGACGCGAGTCTGGGTGTTGAGGTCACTGCCGTACAGCTGCGAGGCATCCCACCAATGTGTGACGACATTCGAGTAGGTTGGCGGGCGGTCGGGGTCGGGCGAGTAAGGGTCACCCCTGGTGCGAAGGATCGTCATTGGGCGTTCAGGCCACGGATCATCGGCGGGCAGGGGAATCTCCCAACGGTGCTCCTTGGAGTTTTGGCCATGGCTCAGCCAGTCGTGGACCATGAACTGGAGCCAGGCGGCGGCGGTCAGGTTCAGAGTCGTCGCCGGAATGAAGGTGTTCCGGGCCAAGAGTTCATTGCTGATGGTGCGTGGATTCGGCTCCATCAAATCGGTCCCCGCCTGCGGATAGGTTTGGGCGAGCGGCACGTTCCGTCCAAACCGCATTTCGACACTCCCCATCGCTGGGTCGCGGAGGTCGTTGTAGGTGCCATCGGCGGTCCGGGCGGTCCGGTATCGGTCGTCCTGCGGTGCCGGCGGTGCTGGCGGGGTCATCTCGCTGGCGTAGGCCGCGCTTGCCGGATCGTAGAGGTTCTGGTGGCGCATGCGCATCCGGATGCCTTCAAGGACCGCCAGCGCGAGTGGCAGGGGCAGTCGGTGCCATCCCCAGGCCTTATCGATGGCTTCGGTGGCGCTCATGAATAACTTCCCGAGGCTGCGACGCAGGCTCATTTGATGGGGAAAGGGGCGATCGAGCCATTTGGTAACGGCCGGCGCTTCGCCGCCGGTGTCAGGGTTTGGTCGAACTCCCTTCGTGGTCGCCGGCGACCCGGCCGGCCGCCGGGTGAACCGCGTAAAGCCGGACCGGCTCGTCAAAACCCTTCAATTCCGCCGCGCCCCGGTCCTCGAAGGCAAATCCCTTGCCGAGGCAAACCTCGCGGACCGCGCTCGATACCAGGATGCCGCCGGAATACCCATGGCTACAGAGCCGGGCCGCCAGTTCGACCGCCGCGCCGAACAGATCACCCTCCTCCGTCACCGGCTCTCCGCAGCTGACACCGACGCGGAGCCGCAGCGCGTCCGTAGCTCCGGTGTTGCGCTCGGCCACCCGGCTCTGGATCTCGACCGCGCACCGAACCGCGTCCGTGACCGAGGTAAAGGAAGCCATGATCC
>JALYYE010000183.1 GCA_030946735.1 Candidatus Dormiibacterota bacterium | reverse complement strand
CCATATCGCGCCCGGTTGGTTACGGGCGAGCCTGCAGCCGGGGACGAGGTGCAGCAGGTTGGATGGTTCCGTCCAGATTCGCTCCCGCCGCTGGCGTTCACCAGCCACCGCAAGGTCTTGCAGCACTGGACCCAAGAAGTGCTGGCGCGAGGCGCCGCCTAGGCATCACCATCGCGCGCAAGAGCATCGTCACCAAGACCGGCGATGGGGGAGAGACCGGTCTCCTCTACGGCGGTCGGGTCTTGAAGACCGATCCACGCACCGAGGCCTACGGCGCTGTCGATGAGGCGATCTCGACGCTGGGCGCCGCCCGCGCGCTGGTCAAAGACCGCGGCCGGCACGCGATCATCCTGCGCATCCAGAGCGAGCTCTTCACGGTTGGCGCCGAGCTGGCCACCGATGCGGCCGAGTACGACAAGTTGGAGGACCACTTCATGGTCGTCACGACGGATTTCACCGGCCGCGTCGAAAACGAGATCGTCGAGCTCGAGCGCCGCGTTCCACTGCCGGATGCGTTCGTCATTCCCGGGGGGACGCCGGCGGCCGCTGCCCTGGACGTGGCCCGCGCCGTGCTGCGACGGGCGGAGCGGCGCATCGTCGGCCTGCAGCAGCAAGGTCAGCTGAGCAACCCGGAGGTGCTGCGCTATGTGAATCGGCTGTCGGACCTGCTCTTCATGCTGGCCCGCGCCGACGAGGGTACGGCCGTCAAACCGCTGACGGGACGACGAGCGGCCCGCAGGCCTGCAGCGCCAGCGAGCACTCCGCCCGCACCCAGGCGTCGGTCTCGCGCCTGAGCGCGCGCGTCAGGTGATCGCGGGCGGCGGCGCCGCCCAGGCGGCCCAGCGCCCACGCCGCGTGGCCGCGGATCAGCTGCTCACCATCGTCGAGGGCTTCGGCCAGTGCTTGCACCGAGCTGCGATCCGCGATATTGCCCAGGGCGATACACACATTGCGCAGCAGCCCGGATCGTCGCGTTCGCCAGACTGCGCTGTTCCGAAAGCGGGCGCGGAAGCCTTCCTCGTCGAGTGCGAGCAATTCCTCGAGTCGCGGTCGGGCGTCGATCGTCGGCCCGAAGGCCGCGAGCGCCTCTCCGTCGGGCGCAGCCGGCCGCGGGCTGACATTGACCGGGCAGATCTCCTGGCAGAGGTCGCAGCCGAAGATCCAGTCGCCCATAAGCGGCCGAACGTCGACCGGGATGACGCCGCGGTGCTCGATGGTCCAGAAGGAGATGCAGCGCCGATTGTCCAGCACGCCGGGCTCGATCAAGGCACCGGTGGGGCAGACCCTCATGCAGGCATCACAGCTGCCGCAGCTCTTCTTGAGAGGCTCGTCCGGCTCGAGCTCGGCGGAGGTGACGATCTCGGCCAGCAGCACGGTCGAGCCAACGCCCGGGATGAGCAGGTTGGTGTTCTTTCCCAGCCAGCCCAAGCCGGCCCGAGCGGCGGCGGCGCGATCGAGCATCCAGCCATGGTCGACGTAGGTCTTCGCGACATGACCTTGCTCGCGGAGCATCGCGAGCAGCGGCTGCATCCGCTCGAGCAGGACCTCGTGATAGTCGCGGCCAAGCGCATAGGCGGCGATGCGCCCGCGTGGGGAGCCACCACCCTGCCCTCCCCCAGAGGGGGAGGGAAAATCTGAGCCGCCGCGAGCGGGGGAGGGATAAGGGAAGGCGAGGGCGATCACGCTGCGGGCGCCCGGCGTGGCCCGGCCAGGGTCGGCGCTGGCATGCACGCGCGCCTGGCTCCACCAGCTAAGCCCGTCCATCAGACCTTCCGCCGTGCGGCCAGCGGCCGCGCTCTCGGCTTCGCTAAAGCGCTCAGCGCCGGTCACCCCCACGGCGCAGAAGCCGAGCGCCTGGGCCTGCTGTTTCAGCGCGCTGGTAAGGGACATTTGACCCTAGCTTAGGTTGGGTCGCGGGAGTAGGATTAGGGGCAATGCAGGGGAGTGCAGTTTGGCGGGAGCTTCAGCTTCTCCTCAGCCTGAACCTGCCTGAATCTGCTTACTACCTCTGGGAAGGCACTGCCATCTGCTGCCTCTGCGACGAGCAGCGTCTGGTGATCGGCGCCCCCACCGAGCAGTCAGCCCGTCAGCTGGTCCAGGCCTACCTGCCGGTGGTCCGCCGGACGCTGCAGGCGATCCCGGATGCGCCCAAGCGCGTCTCGGTCGTCGTGACGACCGGCCCGCTGGCTCACGCCTGATTGCCTGATAAGCCAGGGCAGCGCCGCCTAAGGGCGGAGATCTTCGGCGACGTCCAGGGGGTTGGCTTCCGGTACTTTGCCCAGTCGCAAGCCCGCCGGCTGGGCCTGGAGGGATACGTTCGGAATCGCTACGATGGCGCGGTGGAGGTGGAGGCCGAGGGCGAGGCGTCCTCGCTGGAGCGGTTCCTCGATGCGCTGCGCAGCGGACCGCGGACGGCGCGGGTGCAGGACGTGCGGGTCAACTGGATGCCCTTTAAAGGCGATCTCGGTCCATTCGGCGTGAGAGGATGAGCGAAATGAAATTCGCCCGTCGCATGTCGGAGATTGGCACCGAGACCGCGTTCGAGGTCCTCGCCAAAGCTCGCAAGCTAGAAGCGCAGGGGCGCAGCATCGTCCACCTCGAAATCGGCGAGCCCGACTTCCCGACGCCACCGAACATTGTTGAGGCCGCCGAGCGCGCTTTGCACGACGGCTTCACGCATTACACACCGGCCGGAGGCCTGATGCCGGCCCGCCAGGCGGTTGCCGACTGGATCCGCCGCTCGTACGAGGTGGAGGTAAAGCCGGAGCAGGTCGTGATGGTGCCAGGCTCGAAGAACGTTCTGCTCTTCACCATGCTGGCCCTGGTCGACCAGGGTGATGAGGTTATCGTTCCCGATCCCGGCTACGCCATCTACGCCTCGGCGGCGACGCTTGCCGGCGGGACCCCAGTCGGGATCCCGCTGCGAGAGCGCAACGACTTCCGGTTCGACATCGACGAGCTGAAATCGAAGATCACGTCACGAACCAAGCTGCTGGTGATCAACTCGCCGCAGAACCCGACAGGGGGCGTGCTGTCGACCCGCGATCTCGAGCAGATCGCGGAGCTCGCGATGCGCCATGACTTTTACGTGCTCACCGACGAGGTTTACGGTCAGATCACCTACGACGGGCAGCACGCGTCGATCATGACCGTGCCCGGGATGCTGGAGCGCACCATCTACTCGGACGGGTTGAGCAAGGCCTATGCCATGTGCGGCTGGCGCCTCGGTTTCGCGGTCGCGCCGCTGCCGCTGGCACAGAAGTTCGAGACGTTGATGATCAACAGCAGCTCGTGTGCGGCCGCCTTCACCCAGATGGCCGCGATTGAGGCGCTTTCTCCCCGATCGGACGCCTCCGTACAGGCCATGGTCGGTGAGTTCAAGCGGCGCCGCGACCTGGTGGTCGATCGTCTCAACGCCATGCCGGGGGTTAGCTGCCACAAGCCGCTGGGAGCCTTTTACGTGTTTCCGAACATCACCCAGACCGGAGAGAACGAACGCGAGCTGGCCGACCGGATGCTCAACGAAGGCGGCGTCGCCCTGCTCGCCGGGAGCACTTTCGGCGAGTCCGGCAAGGGCTACCTGCGGCTCTCTTATGCGAACTCGATCGACCAGATCGAAGAGGGCCTCAAGCGGATGAAAGGAGTCCTGGAAAAGACCGCAGCCCGCACCTAGTCGGGAGGTGGACTCCGGGCCGATGACCAAGGACGCCCTTCCCATCCTCGAGCGGATCATTGAGTCACGCCGCGCGATGGTGACTGACTTCAAGGCGGACGGCGGTGAGGCTCGGTTGCGGGCGGTGCTGACGGCCGCGCCGCCACCCCGCGATTTTCTTGGCGCCCTTCGCGGCAGCGGCGTGGCCCTGATCGCCGAGTGCAAGGAACGGTCGCCCTCCGGCGGCGTGCTCCAGCACCCGTACGATCCCGTGGGGCTCGCGCGGCGCTACGCGGCAAACGGGGCGGCCGCATTATCCGTGCTGACCGAGCCGGAGTTCTTCGGCGGCAGCGTTGATCATCTTCAGGCCGTGAGGTCAGCGGTCGGCCTCCCAATCCTCTGCAAGGACTTCACGATCGATGGGACGCAGATCCGGGTGGCGCGCGCCATGGGCGCCGACGCAATCCTTCTGATCGTGGCGGTGCTGGAGGAGGCCGATCTCCTGCGGTTGCAGCAACTGGCGAGCGAGCTTCGCATGACGGCGGT
>JALYYE010000179.1 GCA_030946735.1 Candidatus Dormiibacterota bacterium | reverse complement strand
CCCGACCTGGTCGTCTCCGGCATCAACCTTGGGGCGAACACCGGAACAAACGTCATCTATTCGGGAACGGTCAGCGCCGCGACCGAGGCGCGCATTCTCGGCATCCCATCGATCGCGGTGTCGCTCGCGACCTTCACCCATCCCAATTTCGCGTACGCGGCACGGTTTACCCGCAAGCTGGCGCTCGTCGTGATCGCCAAAGGGCTGCCTGACAAGACGCTGTTGAACGTCAATGTGCCGAACATTCCCGAGGAAAAGATCCAGGGCGTCGCGATCACGCGGCAGGGCGACTCACGCGTCGAGGAGCGCTTCGAGAAACGCACCGATCCCCGCAACCAGACCTACTACTGGCTAGACGGTACCTTCAAGCTCCAGGAACTGGAGGAGCACGCCGACGCCAAGATGGTGAGCGAGGGGTATGTGTCGATCACGCCCGTGCAATACGACCTGACCGCCTACCCCGCGATCGACACGCTCGAACACTGGAACCTCCAGCCCTAGCGAACGGGATTCCTCAGCACCCCGATCCGTTCCACCTCGGCCTCGACCACATCGCCGGGTTTCAGATATTCAGGCGGGGTTCGCCCGTCGCCAACGCCTTCGGGGGTGCCGGTCGAGATGGTGTCGCCGGCTTCCAGCGTCATTCCAGCCGACAGATCGGCAATGATCTGAGCCACCGAGAAGATCATGTTCCTCGTGTGGCCGTCTTGCTTGCGTGTGCCGTTGACGGTGAGCGTGAGGCGGAGCGCCTGAGGATCCTCGATCTCGTCCGCGGTGACGATCACGGGCCCCATCGGGCAGGTGCCGTCCAGGCTTTTTCCCTTGAACCACTGCGAGGTGCGGAATTGGAGGTCGCGCGCCGAGACGTCATTGAAGACGGTGTATCCGAAGACATGGTCGAGGGCGCGCGCCTGCCCGATGTTGCGGCCGCCCAACCCGATCACGACGCCTAACTCCACCTCCCAGTCGAAGCGCGTGGTCAGCCCGGTTGGGTATGGAATCGGCTCGCCCGGACCGATGACGGCTGTGGGAGGCTTGGTGAAGTAGATGGGCGCCGGCGGCACGGCGTTCTTCAACTCCTTTGCGTGAGCGGCATAGTTCTGGCCCAGTCCTACGACGTCCTTGCGCGGCCGGATGATGGGGGCATGATGCTGCACGCGGTCGGCCAGGTAGGCCAGCCCGGCTTCGGCGTCCTGGGCCAGGTCATGGGTGAACAGCTCGTTAGTGAAGCGCCTGCAAAGTTCGCTCGCATGCCGCCACGCGTCCGGACCCGCATCGATAAGTCCCAGCATGTCCGCCGGCAACCGCGGACCGTCATGGAGGTGGGAGTATCGGGCAAGGTCCAGCACCGCCCCGCCACACTCCGCCCCCAGCCGAGGCATCCCCGGCTCAACGGAGTAGGTACAGAGTCTCACGAACCCCCGAGGGAGGCGAGCAGCACGGCGTCCAGCTTAATCCAGCTGTCAAACCTGACAACAGCCAAGGCTTGACACTCCGCAAGTGGACGGTTCACTATGATCTCGTTCGGTTTTACAGGGGTTAACCGTTCTTTCGTTTTCCTTGGGAGGGAACTCGCCCAGCGCTCTGGCACGGCGCTTTCATGCTGTCGTCCTGTCACGCATCCGCTGTGGCCGTGTCCGGCAGCTGCACCGGGTCAGCCAGTTTTCAGGAGGAAGAGCTTGCGAAAAGGCAAAACCATCACGCTCGTCGCCGTCTTAGCTTTGGCCGTGGGAGCGCTTTCCGCGACGACGTCCCTTTTACCGGCCTCAGCCAAGGACAGCCCCCTGGTGCAGGCGGCCAAGAATGAGCTCAAGGTCCCGGCGATCCGGTCGGGTGGGATGGTGCGACAGGTTCCGACGTTCTCGGCTGCGCTGGTGGAATCTGCCAAATCGGCACTCCTGGCTCGAAGCGGCCGGGCGGCGGCCCAGGCGAATGGCCGGAACGGATCAGGGGGCGGCCTTGCCGTAAGCCCCACTACGCTCGGCTGTGGCAAGAGGAACACCGACGGCAACGTTCGCGTCAACCAGGACTGTACGTTCCGCCGGCAAGCGGAAGAGATCATCAAGTTCAATCCGGCAGACCCCAGTAACTTGATCGCCGGGACAAACGACAACCGGATCGGTTACAACCACTGCGCATTCGACTACTCATTCAATGGCGGACAGACCTGGGGCGACGGCGTCCCACCGTTTTGGTCGCACACCAATAACCCTCCGGCGCAGTCGACCCCCATCGCGGGTGACCCCAACGCCCATACCGTCGGCGGTGGGCCCCCCTCTGGACACACTTACGATGCGGCCAGTGATCCGGTGGTTGCGGCCGATTCGATGGGTCGAGCGTTCTTCGGCTGCATCGTGTTCGACGTCAATGACAACGCGAACGGCCTGATCGTGACGCAATCCCCGAGCGGAGCCGGCGGCTCCTTCTACGACAACGTGCCCGATGTCGCGTTCGACGCCAACGGAAAACTTGTGGACGGCAAGCGTTTCATCGTCGCAGAGGACAACAACGCCGCGATTGGGCACGACAAGCCGGCGCTTGTGGCCGATTTCTACCCCCGCTCGCCGCTACGAGACAACCTCTACGTGACGTGGACGGTCTTCAAGTTCGACCCCCGTTGCGTGGCAGGCGGCACCCAGTGCGAGTCGCCAATCTACGGTTCCATGTCCACCGACCATGGGCTGACCTGGTCAACCCCTGAACCGATCAGCGGCGCATCGGATACGTTGTGTTTCTTCGGAAACTTCTTCGACCCAACCCTTCCACCGAATTCCTGCAACCTCGACCAGGGATCGGACCCGATCGTGTTGCCGAACGGCCAGCTCGAGGTCATCTTCAATAACGGCAACACGGCACCCGGTAACCCGAATGCACAGCAGCTTGGCGTTCACTGCGCGCCATCCGGAAGCTCGCCCGCTGGAACCGCTCACTTCAACTGCGGCCAGCCCACCAAGGTCGGCAACGATATAACAGTCGGTGAGCCCTTCTGCGACTTCGGCCGCGGCCCCGAACAGTGCATCCCGGGTGCCTACATCCGGACCTGGGATGTTCCTCGGATCGCCGTCAATCTGGCAAATGGACACCTGTATGCGACCTGGCAGGATTACCGCAACCATTCGCTGGACATCCAGCTCTCGCGATCGGTCGACGGTGGAATCACGTGGAAGGAAGCCGGCGCCTCGGTGAATCCGGACGTCGGCAGCAAAGACCATTACGAAGCGGCGATCGACGTCGTTGCCAGCGCGAATAACGGTGGCGGGGAGGGTGCCAATCGAGACAACGGCGAGAGCAATGCCAACTCGGCTGATCATGTGGCGGTGAGCTACTACCGAACGGACCGCGTGTCCAACGAAAACTCGACGCCCGGTAACGTCTTCGCACCCTGCGGCGCGGCCCAGGGTGGCGATGGCACACACTGCCAGCCGGGTGTGGGCGCCGAGAATTCCGACTACACCTTGGCGGGTGGGTTCGGACTCGACACCCCGTACGCGGCCCAGCGGATTTCACCGTTGTTCCCGCCACCGGACGGTAATCAAGCCGGCTTCAACGGCGACTACAGCGGGTTGACGGTCGTGGGCGACATCGCCCACCCGATCTGGTCCGACACCCGCAACGTGGTGCCGCAACAATTCAACGC
>JALYYE010000152.1 GCA_030946735.1 Candidatus Dormiibacterota bacterium | reverse complement strand
GAAAGCCCGCCTCGACGTCGAGCCGGCCGAGGTCGACGTCGAACTGGGGAAAGCGGGCACGGAGCCCGTCCCGGTCGAAGGCTTGCGTCTGGAGGTGCAGGCCTTCGAGAACACGGTGGCTCTGCTCAGCGTAGGTCCCAGACAGATCGGGCGTCACGCTGGCCTTGGCGAGGTTCAGGCAGCCGCATTCGATGAGGAACGACTCGCCCGTCTCACGCTGGAAATCGAGCCAGAGCTGGCGCGCCGCATGGGCCAGCCGAGCGTAGGCGGGATCGAGATAGTCGTTGCGAATCGACCGCGTCAGGCTGAATGAGGCGGCCCGGGGATCGCCCAGCCGCCACTCGTCCAGTACCAGGACGCGTGCCCCACGCCGACGCGCGAAGTCGGCCGTAAAGAGGCCCATGACGCCCGCGCCGATGATGGCCAGGTCGTAAACGGTTTCCGCCAAGGCTCAGCTGGCGAGCCGGCCGGATTCCCGGGTGCAGTACCGTGGATAGTGGGCGCGGTAGCCGAACAGCCACCCAACCGGCGCGAGCGCCGGCAGTCCGAGCCGCAACCAAAATTGACGACCCAGAGGCCGGCTCTCCCTGCGGTACGCGGCGGCGATGACCGCCCACTGGAGCATGTTCCCGATGCCGCGGAGGTGGTGTTTGCCGTCGCGTGCCAGTCCGAAGGTCGTTTCCGAGAACTCCTGCTTCAGCATGCCTGGCCGGAACTCGACCACCAGGTGGGCTTCGACGCCTCCGCCGTTCCACAGACAGTGGGCCGTTTGCCGGGGCACCGTCAGCTGCTGGCCCGGTCCGAGCTCGAAGCGGGCACCGTGGATGGAAAACGACGCCGTTCCTGAAACCACGGTAAACCGCGACTCCTGGACAGGGTGGATGTGGGGATCGCCAACGCTGCCGCCGGGCGCGAGCCAGGACTCATACTGGACCAGCTCGCCATTCGTTTCAGGCACAGTCTTGAGAAACCTGATCCGCTCGCCGTGGAGGGGGTTCTCGATGATCGGACCGACGATTGGCGACGTCACCTCGTTGGAGTGTTTTGCGGAGTATAGAAGAAGACGCTTGCCGGGGCAATAAATTGCGCCATTCTGTGCAATACTGCCGTCAACCCGCCAGTGAAGCCGCTCGTTTTCGCGAACTTCCTCGCGCCAAACATGACCGCCGTCTACGCCGACGTCGCGGCGCGCGTTGGCCGAGCGCTCGGGGCGCCGGCGGAGCTCATCCAGGGGAAAGGCTTCGAGCAGCTGCGGAATGGCTCCGTGGACGTCGCATTCCTTTGCGGACTTCCCTACGTTCGGCTCTGTGCGGAGCGGCCGGGCATGCTTCGACCGCTGGCGGCACCGATCCTGGACGAGGCGCGCTCCCAGGACCGGCCGGTCTACTTCTCCGACGTCATCGTCCGCCGCGACAGCCCGTTTCGTTCCTTCGACGATCTCCGCGGCCATAGCTGGGCGTACAACGACCCGGAATCCTTCTCGGGCTGGCTGCTGGTCCGTCACCACCTGCTGGAGATGGGCGAAACCGAGGCGTTCTTCGGACGCCTGACGTTCTCGGGCTGGCACCAGGAATCGATCCGAAAGGTCGTCAACGGCGAGGTAGATGCGTCGGCAATCGACTCCCACGTCCTCGGCGTCGAGCGCCTGCGAAATCCGGACCTGGGCGGAGAGCTCCGGGTGCTGAAGACGCTCGGGCCCTCCACGATCCCGCTCGTCGTCGCCACGGCAGGAGTTCCCGAAGCCGTAGCGGCGCAGGTTGGCGATGCGCTCTGCGCGCTTGGTGGGGATCCCGTCAGCCGGAACGTTCTGGCCGGCGGCCTGATCCGGCGCTTCACGCCAATCGACGATCGAGCCTACGACGACATCCGCCAAAAGATGGCGGTCGTGGATCAGCGGCGGGCGCCTTCCAGTTCCTTCGGCACCCGCTGAATCGCCGCGACGAATGATTCCGGCGTAAGCACCCCGCGGAAACGATCCCCATCGACCACCGCTACCCAACTGGCCTGATGGATCAGCATCTGGGAGAAGGCGTCGTACAGCGTTCGATTCGCCCCGATGACCGCATCGAGGGGACGGGCTCGGTCACCAACCCGACCCTCGCCGTCCGCCGAGTCACGGTCTAACTCACCCACCGGTTTGTCATTTCGATCGAGGACCACGACCCGTGTCCAGCGGCTATCGAGCATCCGGCGGGCGTCGGTCAGTGAGTCGTCAGCATGGACGACCGGCGGGCGCTCCAGCGCATTCAGGTCGATAGGCGTCACCGACAAGCGCTTGAGCCCACGGTCGGGTCCCAGTAGATCGACCACCAGGTCGGATGCCGGCTTCGCCAGGATGGCCGCCGGCGTGTCGTACTGCTCGAGGCGGCCGGCGTTCATGACGGCGATCCGGTCGCCCAGCTTGATCGCCTCGTCGATGTCGTGGGTCACGAAAATGACCGTCTTGCGCACTTCCCGCTGAATCCGCAGGAACTCGTTCTGCAGGCGCTCCCTCGCGATCCGGTCGATGGCGCCAAATGGCTCATCCATGAGCAGGACCGGCGGGTCGGCACCCAAGGCGCGCGCGACGCCGACGCGCTGCCGCTGCCCACCGGAAAGCTGATGCGGGTAGCGCCGGGCGAACTGCTTGGGATCAAGGCCAACCAGTTCGAGCAGCTCGGTGACACGGCTCTGGATCCTCGCCTTGTCCCAGCCGACCAGCCGGGGCACCGTAGCGACGTTGTCCGCGATGCTCATGTGGGGAAAGAGGCCGACGTTTTGAATGACGTAGCCCATCCGCAGGCGGAGGGCAACCGGGTCGCCATGGGTGACGTCCTGCTCATCGTGAAAGATCCGGCCCTCTGACGGCTCGATCAGGCGGTTGATCATCTTGAGGGTGGTGGTCTTTCCGCAGCCGGAGGGCCCCACCAGCATGGTCAGCTGGCCGGTGGCGAACTCGATCGTCAGCTCTCGAACGGCTGCGTGACCGCCCGGAAAGCGCTTGGTGACCTTCTCCAGCCGAATCATTAGAAACTTCTACTCTAGATTGATTGCCCCGGCGGGGCCCTGCTAGCATCGGGCAATGCTCGCCACCGGGGTCGTGGGGGCGGTCGAAGACCCATGGATCCGGTGGTCCTGGATATCGGGTCATGTCGACGTCATCACCGCAGCGCTCCTCCAGCACATCGAGCTGACGGTGATCGCGGTCGGGGTGGGACTGCTGATCGCCGTCCCCCTTGGCCTCGTGGCCTGGCGGAGCCGCGTGTTTCGTGGGCCGATCTTTTCTCTCACAGGCATCCTCTACACGATCCCATCGCTGGCGCTGTTCGCCATGCTGATCCCGTTCACCGGGCTCACCGTGCTGACGGCGGAGATCGGGCTGGTCAGCTACACGCTCTTGATCCTGGTCCGCAACATCGTGGTGGGACTCCAGTCCGTGCCCGACGAGGTCCGCGAAGCCGCCCGCGGCATGGGCTTCCGACCGCTCGCCGAGCTCGCGCGCGTCGATGTACCGTTGTCCGTCCCGGCCATCCTCGCCGGCGTGCGGATCGCGACCGTCACCACCATCGGCCTCGTCACCGTGACCGCCCTGATTGGCGAGGGAGGCCTGGGCAGCCTCATCTACGATGGGCTCCTCCGCGATTTCAAGACCCCGCTTCTGGTTGGAACGGTGCTGTGCGTGGCGCTCGCCGTAGTCTCCGATTTGGGGCTGGCCGGTCTGCAACGGCTGATCACACCATGGGCAAGAAGCCGGGCGGTGCCATGAGCTTCCTCGGACAGGTCGTGCAATGGTTCCTAAACCCTGCCCACTGGCAGGGCGACGGCGGGATCCCGCATCGGACGCTCGAGCACCTCGTGATGTCCGGGTCGTCACTGCTCGCTGCGGCGCTGATCGCACTGCCGGTCGGGATCGCCATCGGCCACTACGGACGCGGTGGGATCCTCGCGATCAACGTCTCCAACATCGGGCGAGCGATACCCTCGTTCGCGCTTTTGGTGCTCGCGGCGAAGCTGTTCGGGATCGCGGCGGGGTCCCAATTCGTTGGCTTTGGGGCGGTGCCGGCGTTCGTGGCTCTCGTGGCCCTCGCCATTCCGCCGATGGTCACCAACACCTATATCGGGATGCGCGAGGTCGACCAGGACGTTCGCGAAGCAGCCCGCGGCATGGGAATGCGCGCGCGGGCCGTCCTGCTGCGCGTCGAGCTGCCGATCGCGATGCCGTTCATCATGGCCGGCATCCGCACCTCGGCCGTCAACGTCGTCGCGACGGCGACCCTCGCCGCGCTGGTCGCGTGGGGCGGTCTCGGGCGATTCATCGTGGATGGCTATGGGCTTCAGGACTACCCGATGATGGTTGCGGGCGCCATGATGGTCGCCGTCCTTTCGCTGATCGTCGAATTCTCGCTGGCCGGCGTGCAGCGGCTGTCCACGCCGGCCGGGCTGCGTCCATCGAAGACAATCCAGAAGGAGGAACCCACAGGCACAGCACTCGACACGGCGGCGGTCGCGGCGTAGATTTCGGTCATTTCTTGGAGGTGGAGCAATGCGTCTGAAGCGAATCTTCGTCCTGGGCGCCAGCATGGTCGCCCTGGCCCTGGTCACAACCTCGTGCGGCTCATCGGGTGGGACATCCAGTTCGACTAAAGCCACGATTCGAATCGCGTCCTTTAACTTCTCGGAGAGCATCATCCTGGCACATATCTATGGAGGTGCCCTCAAGAACAAGGGCTACACCATCGAGTACCGCGATAAGCTCGGCAACCGCGAGATCGTGGAACCGTCGCTGGAGAACGGCCTCATCGACCTGTATGCCGGCTACGCGGCCACCGACCTCAACTTCGCCGACAAACGGCAGGGCGTAGCCCTCGAGGCCGGAACTGACGCGGCGGCCAACGTGCAGAAGATCAGCGCCCGGCTCAGCAGCAAGGGCGTCAAGGCCCTGGATCCGTCTCCGGCGATCGACCAGAATGCCTTCGCGGTCACCAAGGCCGAAGCCGACCAGTATCACCTGACGAAACTCTCTGACCTGACCTCGGTTGCCAGCCAGTGGACGCTCGGCGGGCCGACGGAATGCCCGTCGCGGCCGTTCTGCCAGCAGGGCCTGGAGTCGGTCTACGGATTGCACTTCAAATCGTTCAGGGCGCTCGACGCCGGTGGTCCGCTGACCTTCGCCGCGCTCAAGCAGGGTGCGATCAACATCGGTCTCGTCTTCTCCAGTGATGGCGGCATCACGGCGAACAATTTCGTAGTGCTGGAGGATGACAAGCACCTGGAGCAGGCGGACAACATCGTCCCGCTGATCCGGAATGACGTTGCGAACAGCGAAGTCGTCGCGCTGCTCAACAGCATCGATGCCAAGCTGAACACGGCCGATCTCACGGCGATGAACAAGAGCGCCGATGTCGACAAGCAGGATCCCGCGGACCTTGCCGCGACCTGGGTCAAGAGCCACGGCTTCTAACCGGTTCGGCGACTAAACCCGCACTCTCACCCTCCCCCGCTTTGCGGGGGAGGGCAGGGCCGCGGGGTCTTACAAACTCGGCTTGGTGACCATCAGGAAGAGGATCGCCAGGATCGGCACCATGACGCCGATGCCAAAGATGGTCGCTCGCAGGTTGACGCTCCGATACTCGGGCGATTGGGGACCATGGCGCTCCAGCGCCTCGATCTGGCGTGTGAGCGCCGGTGAATAGACGGCCAGCGCGAAGAGGAACATACCCACGAAGAGGACGATGGCGGTCATGATCCAGTGGGTCGTATACGACCAGTGCCACCACGCCAGCGTGAGACCCGTCGCCAGGACCATCAGGTAAGCGGGGTTCGCGACCCGATCATCGAGGAACTTCACGCCGCGCAGCGCGAACGACTCGTGCTCGGGAGCATTCCCGGCGCGGGCCTGCCAGACGCCGTACGTGATGTTGGCGCCGAGGGCGGTGATCACGAAGAGGATGTGGAAGAACTTCACGATGTTGAAGAGCACGTTTCTAAAATACTCCGCGTGCCCGAGACTTACCACTTTGTAACGAACTGGCGCTTCCGGGCGCCACTCCAGACAGTGTGGTCGGTGGTGCTGGACATCGAGCGCTACCCGGGTTGGTGGAAGAACTTCCGCCGGGTCAAAGTTACCTGCGGCGACGGAAAATCGGTCGGTTCGCTGATCGAGTGTGAGGTGCGTGGCTCGCTGCCCTACAGCCTCAACTACGTGCTCGAGGTACAGGAGGCCGAGGAGTATCGCCACATCCTGTTGCGCTCGACCGGCGACCTGGTCGGTACCGGGCGTTGGGAATTCTCGGAAGCCGAACCGTCCATCGTCACGGCGGTCTATTACTGGGACGTCGCGACGACCAACCCGATCCTTAACATCGTTGCCCAGCTGGCCAAGAGTGCGCTCGCCCGCAACCACGAACAGGTCATGGCCAACGGCTATGCGGCGCTTCGCCCCCACGTCGAAGGCTAAGCCGGAGCGGCGCGGCTGGTCGCGGCGCCGAAAATGCGGTCGGCAAGATCGCTCCAGGGCTGAGATGCCAGACAGGGTAGGCCGCGCGAGAGCGCCTGAGCCTCAATCCATTCGCCGTAAAGACGATTCATCCGACAGACACCCTGCCGCCTCGCAACAGTTAACCGCCGGAAGCGATCGGCGCCATCTGAAGGACGATTAGCCAGCGTTTCGGCCAATCGCTGCTCATTGACCTCTGCCACGAACACCAGACGAACCGTGGGATCAGGGAGGCATTCCAGAAGCGACGGTTCAATACCTTCGCCTTCGATGACCGAAGGTACGCCCGATGCCAACTGCTTGGACACGAGCCGCAGGATCTGTGGCCTCAGCAACGCGCCCATCTCGATGAGCCGGTCCCGCAATATCTCCGGCCTGAGGTCCCAAACCTCCGGCGAACTTCCGACGAAGTTAACCGCAGGGTCGGACTCACCCGCGCGCAAGGCGTCAACCTGCAGGTGCTGCAGATGATGTCGGCGGGCGATCTCCACCGCCGCGGTGGTCTTTCCGAGGCTCGAACCGCCGCCAATGAGAATCACCATTTCAGCGGCACCATGGCAGCAGCGCTATCGATGCTTTCGCCCGATCGGCCCCCGCTTAGCTCGGCTTCCGGGCCTTCCGGCGCGCCGCCTCGAATGCGTCGAGGCGATCCTTGACCGTCTTTTCGTAGCCACGATCGGAGGGATGGTAATACGTGCGGTCTTTGATCGCGTCCGGCAGGTGCTGCTGCTCCACCTGGGCCTCGTCGTAGTCGTGCGCGTAGCGATAGCCTTTGCCGTAGCCGACCTGTCGCATCAGCGGCGTCGGCGCATTGCGGAGGTGGAGCGGAACCGGGTCGGCGCGGGTTCGCTCGACGTCCTCTTGGACGTTCGTATAGGCCGCGTATAGGGCATTACTTTTCGGCGCCGTCGCCAGGTAGACGACGGCCTGCGCTAATGCGAGGTTCGCTTCGGGCATGCCGATGAAGTGGGCCGCCTGCTGCGCCGCCACCGCCTGGGTCAGCGCCTGCGGATCGGCGAGACCAATGTCCTCTGAGGCGAAGCGGATGAGACGGCGGACCACGTAGAGGGGATCCTCACCCGCTTCCAGCATCCGGCCCAGCCAGTAGAGCGAGGCATCAGGATCGCTGTCGCGGAGGCTCTTGTGCAGCGCCGAAATGATGTTGTAGTGCTCCTCGCCGGCGCGGTCGTAGAGCAGGTTCTTTCGCTGCACCGCCTCTTCGACCAGCGCGGCCGTCACCAGCCGGCGGCCCTGTTTGGAGCGCGCGAGCGCCGCCGCCGCCTCGAGGCCGTTGAGCGCAATTCGCGCGTCGCCGTTCGCCACCCTGATCAGGGCGGCACGGCCTTCAGCGTCCAGGTCGACCTGCCGTGCGCCGAGCCCACGCTCCGAATCGGACACGGCGCGGCCAATGATCTCGCCGACCTGCTCATCGCCGAGCGCGGCGAGCACGAAGACGCGGGTGCGCGACAGCAGCGCGGCATTGACCTCGAATGACGGGTTCTCGGTGGTGGCGCCGATCAGCGTGATGACCCCCTCCTCGACGAAGGGCAGCACGGCGTCCTGCTGGCCCTTGTTGAAGCGGTGAATCTCGTCGATAAAGAGGATCGTTCGCTGGCCGGACTGTGCCCGGCGCAGCCGAGCTTCCTCGATATTCCGCCGCAGGTCGGCAACGCCCGCACTGACAGCGCTGAGCGGAACGAAATGCGACGACGTCACCCGGGCGATCAGCCGCGCCAGCGTCGTCTTTCCGCTGCCCGGTGGTCCCCAGAGCATCATCGAACCAACCCGATCCTCCTCGATGGCGCGGCGCAGTTCGTGCTCGGGACCGACGAGATGCTCCTGCCCGACGAACTCGTCGAGCGAGCGCGGCCGCATCCGGGCGGCCAGCGGCTGGTCTTTTTGAGATAACTCTGCCGGTGCCGGAAAGAGCGTCTCCTGCGCCATCAATTGACTATAGAAGCTGGCCGTAGGACAACCGGCGGACGCCGCTCAGGAAAACACCCAGCTGACTTAACGCGCCGCGCCACGCTCCGACGGGAGGCGGACCCGGCCGAAGAGCATCAGAAAGGTCAGCCCGGCCAAGAGGTAGAAGGCGGCGCTCACCGAGAAGGCGAGCTGGTAGCCGCCGTGTACCTGCAGGAAGCCGCTCAGCAGCGGCCCGATGCCACTGAGGCCGATCCCGACCACAACCGTTTGCGCCGTGGCCAGGCGCGCGCGCTGCCGCGGCTCGACGTACTCCATGCCGAACGCCTGGCTCAGGGGCGCTTGAAGATTGAGGGCCAGCTGCCGCACATAGATGGTGAGCACGGCGAGCGGCAGCACCATTACGAAGGCCAGGGCCAACA
>JALYYE010000315.1 GCA_030946735.1 Candidatus Dormiibacterota bacterium | reverse complement strand
TTTACCGCAGCGATGATGGGGAGCGGGCAGTCGCGCATCCGCTGGGTGACGGTCCCAGTCATTCGGGTAAAGGCCAGCAAGTCACGCGGATCCATCTTCTGCAGCTCACCGATGATTTCGGTGACATCGCCCCCGGAGCTGAAGCCACGGCCGGTCCCGGTAATGACGAGCACCCGGACGTCGTCGCGCTGCGGGATATCCGTTAGCAGGTCGCGCAGGTCGGCGTACACCTGGAAGGTCAGCGCGTTCAATTTCGTGGGGCGGTCGAAGGTAATGGTCGCGACCCCGTCTTCAACCGTAAAGCGAAAGTGGTTCCACGATCGCGTCGGCGAGGCCGAGCCGCGGAACGCATTCATCCGCAAAAACTTATCATCTCCTCCGAAGGAGCGACGGATACATGAACATCGGGGTCGGCCTGCCGACCTCCACGGCTGGCATCAGCGGGCGGCTCCTGGTGGACTGGGCGAAGCGAGCCGACGCCGGTCCTTTCACCAGCCTGGGGGTCATCGACCGCGTCGCCTACCAGAATTACGAGCCCTTCACGGCGCTGGCGGCGGCCGCCGCCGTGACCCAGCGGGTGCGGCTGGCCACCATGGTCGTGATCGCGCCGCTGCGGAATACCGCCATGCTGGCCAAGCAGGCTGCCTCGCTGGATGCCATCTCCGCCGGACGGCTCACGCTTGGCCTGGCGGTTGGCGCCCGCGGCGAGGACTATTCCGTGTCGGGCATCGAAACCCGCGGTCGTGGCCGGCGTTTTGGCGAACAGCTGGAAGCCTTGCGCGACATCTGGGAGGCGGGAACGATCGGGCCAACTCCAACGGCACCCGGCCCACGCGTCCTGGTCGGAGGATCGAGTGGCGAGGCGCTGGCCCGCATGGCGCGCTACGCCGATGGCTACGTCCACGCCGGCGGACCGCCCCGCGCCTTCGCCAATGCCGTCGCGAAGGCACTGGCCGCGTGGTCCGACCTGGGCAGGCCCGGACGGCCGATCCTTTGGGGGATGGCTTACTTCGCGCTGGGCGAGGGGACGGTCGACGCCGGCGCCGAGTATCTCCGCCACTATTACGCCTTCACGGGATCGTTTGCCGAGAAGATCGCGGCCGGAAACCTGACCTCACCCGGCGCGATCGCCGACTTCATCCGCGGCTACGAGGATGCCGGTTGTGATGAGCTCGTGCTATTTCCCACCGTCTCTCGGGTCGAGCAGCTCGATCGGCTTGCTGAGGTGATTGGGTAACCGGTGCGCTACGCCGTCATCGGCGCCGGACCCGCGGGGCTGTACTTCGCGCTTCTGGCCAAGAAAGCCAACCCGAGTGACGAGGTCCTGGTGGTGGAGCGCAACCCACCGGACGCGACTTTCGGGTGGGGCGTGGTCTTTTCCGAGGAGACCCTTGGGGCTTTACGGGATGCCGACTATGAAAGCTACACCGAGATCGGTGAGAGCTTCGCCCGCTGGAACGCAATCGATATCTATTACCAGGACACCAAGATCCGTTCTCGCGGCCATGTCTTTACCGGGATCTCCCGCAAGGTATTGCTCGACATCCTGCAGCGGCGCTGCCGGGCGCTAGGCGTTCGGCTGGAATTCGAGCGAGAGGTGCGCGATGTGGGGGAGTTCGAAGGCGCCGATGTGATCATTGGTTCGGACGGCATCAACGGCCTGGTACGACGAACATACGGCGAGTTCTTCAAACCACAGGTTGCCGTCCACCCGACGAAATACGTATGGTTTGGCAGCGACCTGCCGCTCGATGCCTTTACCTTCATCTTTCGCCGAAACGATGATGGCCTGTTCCAGGTCCACGCCTATCCCTTCGATGCGCGCACCTGCACCTTTATCGTGGAGTGTCCGGAGGAAGCCTGGCGCCGGGCTGGTCTGGAATCGGCGACTGAGGCCGACAGCATCGCCTACTGCGAAGCCCTCTTCCAAACGGAGCTCCGCGGCCGGCGGCTGATGTCGAACCGCTCGCTCTGGGTCAACTTCCTGACCCTGCGCCAGGAAAGTTGGCACCATGGCAATATCGTCCTGCTTGGCGATGCGGCGCACACAGCCCACTTCTCTATTGGATCCGGCACCAAGCTCGCCATGGAGGACAGCATCGCGCTGGTGGATGCCTTCCGACGCCATCACGAGCTGAGCGCCGCTCTCAACGACTACGAGATGGAGAGGCAGCCCGTGGTCGAGCGTTTCCAGGAGGCCGCGCTCGAGAGCTCCAGCTACTTCGAGCATGTGTCGCGCTACGCAAACTTCGACCCACGGCAGTTCGCCTTCAACTTGCTGACCCGCAGCCGCCGGATTACCTACGTGAACCTGACGCAGCGTGATCCGGAACTGGTGCGGGCAGTCGACTCCTGGTTCGCCGCCGCTGCGATCGGGTCGCCAGACGGCGCCCTGCGTCTCAGCCCACCACCCATGTTCACACCGTTCCGCATTGGGGAACTGACCATTCCCAATCGTGTTGTGGTGGCCGCCGGGCCGGACCTCGATGCCGCCGCCCGCCTTGGGGCGGGCCTGCTGATCAGCGAGTTCGTCAGCGTGACCGACGATGGACGCATCACGCCGGAGACGCCCGTTATCGATCGGGCCCAGCAGGACAATCTTCGGTCAGCGGTGGAGCGGATTCACCGGGCCGGCAGCCGGGTGGCATTGCAGCTCGGGCACGCTGGTCGCCGCGGCTCGATGCGGCCGCGCTGGCTGGGCGTCGACCGCCCGCTACGGCAGGGTGGATGGAAGTTGATGGCGCCGTCCCCGGTCGCCTATACGCCGCACGCGCCCCTGCCGAAGCAGATGACGGCGCGCGACATCGCGCACGTCGTCAAGGTTTTCGCAGCGGCCGCTCAGGCGGCGGCGGGCTGTTGGCTCGATGCGCTGGAACTCAACTTCGCCCACGGATACCTGCTCGCAGGGTTCATCTCACCGCTGACAAATCGTCGCACCGACGAATACGGCGGCTCGCTGGAAAACCGCATGCGTTTTCCCCTCCAGGTCCTCGACGCGGTGCGTGCGGTCTGGGAGCGCCCGCTCCTGGTACGGATTTCCGCCAGCGATTGGGCCCCGGGAGGGATCGAGCTCGACGAGGCGGTCGCGATCGCCACCCTCCTCAAAGGGCACGGATCCGACCTGGTGCACGCTGTGATGGGCCAGACCATCTGGGAGAACCGCCCCGACTACCGGCGGCTCTTCGGCGTCCCGGCCGCCGACCGGATCCGCAACGAAGGCGGTGTTGCGACGATTGCCAATGGGAACATCACGACCGCCGACGATGTCAACACCATCCTAGCCGCCGGCCGTGCTGACCTATGCGTGCTGGAGCTGCCCGCTACCTCGTAGCTTCCAAGAACGACCGTATGATGCGAGGAATGGTCGGAGAGCTCGCGACCTTCGCCAGAGACCTGCCCAAGGCCGAGCTCCATCTCCATATCGAGGGCACGCTCGAACCGGAGTTGATGTTCGCGCTGGCCGCCCGAAATGGCGTCCCCCTCCCGTACCGCTCGGTTGAAGACCTCCGCCGCGCCTACGTTTTCAGCGATCTTCAATCTTTCCTCGACATCTACTACGCGGGCTGCTGCGTACTCCTCAAGGAACAGGACTTCTACGACCTGACCTGGGCGTACCTGGCGCGGGCCGCCACCCAGGGGTTGCGCCACGCCGAGATCTTCTTCGATCCGCAAACGCATACCGATCGAGGCGTGCCCTTCGAAACCGTTGTCACCGGCATCCACCGGGCGCTGCAGGATGGCGAGTCCCGGTTCGGCATCACGAGCGGGCTCATCCTCTGTTTCCTGCGGCACCTGAGCGCGGAGGCGGCGATGCAAACGTTGGGCGACGCGCTGCCATACCGACAATGGATCCTCGCCGTCGGCCTCGATTCCTCAGAGGTCGGACACCCACCCTCCAAGTTCGGAGCGGTCTACGACCGCGCCCGCGAGTCCGGTTTGCTGGCGGTTGCGCATGCGGGTGAGGAAGGACCACCCGCGTACGTCTGGGAAGCACTCGACGTGCTCAAGGCGCGACGGATCGACCATGGTGTGCGATCTGTGGAAGACGAGCGACTGATGGGGCGCCTGGTCGAGGAACAGGTTCCGCTGACGGTTTGTCCGCTGTCGAATGTAAGACTACGGGTCTTCTCGAATCTCAAGGCGCACAACCTCAAGCAGATGCTGGACCGTGGTCTGCTCGTGACGGTGAATTCCGACGACCCGGCCTATTTCGGCGGCTACGTGGCCGACAACTTTCAGGCTTCCGCGGCTGCCCTCGATCTCACCCGCGAACAGCTGCTCACGCTGGCGAGGAATTCGTTCCTTGCGTCATTCCTAGAAGACGACCGGCGACGCGCCTACCTCGACGAACTCGATCGATTCGCGGCTCAGCCCTCGCTGAAGACGATCTCCTGAGCACCCTCGTAGAGAACGCGCCGGCCGAGCTCGGCCAGCAGCGCGTACCCCTCCTGGATGGTGGCGAAATGGTTGCCGGCGAGCTGCCCGGCCTTGCTCGCGAAGCTGGTTGAGCCGTATGGAAACAGGACCTCGGTCTCGCTGATCCCGCCGGGGTAGAGGAGCAGCTGTCCAGCCGCGGGATAGCTGGTGTGATTCTCGTAGCCAAGCCCGGTCTGCAGGTCCCCCAGGGGAATCCACGCCGATTCGCCGCTCCAGCGCGCCTGTACCAGCTGGGCTCGGAGTGGCAGCAGCCGCTTCAAGGCCGCGCAGGTCTTGGGCGCCACGTCGGTTTCCCAGCGCGCCGTGAATCGCAGCGAGCCGACCGTGATCTCAAGCATCGCGCTTAAGGGTAAGCCCGATGAAGCCGTGCGCGGGCTTTGGGTCGCTAAAGACTTTGGTGGTCGGGTCCGCCTCGGAGACCTTCGACGTATCCCAGAGGCGGTTCTGCGCCTCGAAGCTAACCTCGCTCATCCCGGCGAATTCGTCGAGCAGGCGAGTGCCCATCTCGTGCACCAGGTGCTGGATCGACATGCTGACGAAACCATCGAAGGTGGCAATCACCGAATCGCGTACCGACGCCGATGGGATGTGAGCCGAGCCGTCCATGATCGCGTCTTCCGCGCGCCGATAGCGCCAGTGCACGTCGAGGTAAATGAAGAGCGGCCGGTCGGACACTTCCGGCAAGGTCGTGTAGGCGTCGCGGGCGAAGTCTTTGAAGGCGCTCCCGGTCAGCTTGACCAGCCGCAGGTTGCGCCGGCCGCAGCGGAGCTCACGCAGGCCGCCTCGTCCGATTTCCAGCTCGACCAACCCGTAGTCATCCGCCAGCGGACTCAGCAGCTTCCCGCTGTGTTTGGCGAATGGAATTTCCTGGACGCAGAGGCGCAGCCACTGCATCTGCGGATAGGTCGTGAGGAAGCGGTGGCCGAGGAACGCCGCGAATCCCTCGTGGGTCGCCCCCGGGTACTCGAGTGCGATGGCATAGACGAAGTTCTTCATGGTGTCGGTTGCCACCACCTCGCTGTTGTCGCCCTGGGTGTAGGCGGGCAGGAAGTTGTCACCGAAGACGTCGATGCTCACCCGGCCGGCGAGCAGCCCGCTACGCGGGTGCGTCCGGTAGAAGGAGACGTTGTGCTTGCCGTAGCGGATGTCGGCTTTCATGTGCGCAACCGGTCCTCGGCAATGTCGACGATGGCGCGCAGGCCGTCCTCCATTTCCTCCTGGCGCGACCGTTGCAGTCGCCGGCGCAGCACGTCGACGATCTCGGCCTTCGGCCGGCGGTTCACGAAGACCACGAAGCGGAAGCCGAAGCGTCGCTCGTACTCGGCGTTGAGCCGGGCGAGCTCGGGTAGTGCGTCGGCGCCCTGCTCCTGGAGCGAGCGCGCCGAGAGGCGACCGGGGTCCTCGCCAATCCGTGGATGGGCGTTGAGGGTCGCCACGCTTTCCGCCTCCGTCAGTGTTGGCAGCACTGCCCGCATCCGCGCGACCAGCTCGGCGGTCGAATGATAAGGACCGCCGGCACGGAGCTTCTCGGCCAGTGGCGTCGAACCTTCGAGGGCTTCCTCGAGGGTCGTCATCACGTCCCGCGGTAGGTCGAGCACGAATACGGGGAGATCAGGAGCGGCACGTGGTAATGGCGGCCCTCGTGTAGCTGAACCTCGAGAGCGACCGTGTCGAAGAGGTGCGGGGTCTGGCCCCAGTAGGTGCCGAGCTCGAAGAGCAGGCGATACGACCCGGTATTGATGCCGCCTCCACTCAGGTCGGCGATCCGCCCCTCGGCGTCGGTAGTCAGGGTACGCGTTCCCAGCGTCACGCGGACACCTGCCGCCGGTTTTCCCGAGGCGACGTCGAGCACATGGGTGGAGACGGTGGCCAATTCGGTCACAATCCCACCAGGTCGTCGGGCTTGACGGGCGCGCGGCGCAGCTCGCGGCCGGTGGCGTTGCGCAGCGCGGCGACTACCGCTGCCGGCACGACCACGGTGGAAGGCTCGCCGACGCCCTTGGCCCCGTAAGGGAGGCCCGGCTCGGGCTCCTCGACAACTTCCGAGACCACCGGCGGCATGTCGAGGATGGTGGGAATGAGGTAGTCGGTGAAGGAAGCATTTTTCACCTGGCCGTCGACAAGCGCGACCTCCTCCATCAATGCCAGCCCCAGGCCTTGCGCCGCGCCGCCCTCGATCTGACCGAGAACGCTTTGCGGATTCAGGGCGCGACCGACATCCTGGGCTACGGCCAGCTGGAGGACGCGAACCAGACCAAGGTCCAGGTCAACCTCGACCACCGCCCGGGCAGCCCCGAACGCGAAGGTGACGTGCGGGTCGCCCTGCCCGTTGGCATCGAGCTTGCCGGTGGCCCGGTGATGAAAGACGCGCGTTGCCTCGACCGGCCGGCGCATATCCTCGAGCCCGCCCTGTCGCTCGATCTCGGCACGGACCGCCTGACAGGCGAGCTGGACGGCGCCGCCGGTCATCATCGTCTGGCGGGAGGCCGAGCTGGAGCCGGCCGACCCGATCGCGGTGTCCGGCGGGCGGATGGTGACGCGATCGATACCGAGCTCGGTGCGGACAATTTGCGTCACGATGGTATCCAGTCCCTGGCCGACCTCAACGGCGGCCGTTTTCACTTCCGCCAGTGGCCCTTCCGCATCGACGGTCACGCGCACCCATGCCTCGGAGGAGTCGTCGAAGCCCTCGCTGTAGCCGAGGTTCTTGTAGCCGGCGGCGACGCCCACACCCCGTTTGAGTGCCTCGCCATGGCCAACGTTTCCGGCACCGCCCGGCAGCAGCACCGGATCGCGGTCGAGGGCGGATTCCTCGGGCGGAAGAGGGAGCTGTTGCAACCGCTGCAGGCACTCCCGCAACGGGGCCACGCCGGCGATCGGCTGACCAGTGGGCAGCACCGAGCCGGATCGCAACGCGTTCTTGAGGCGCAGCTCGATCGGGTCCAGGTGCAGCGCCGCGGCCAGCTTGTCCATCTGTGCCTCGTAGGCAAAGCAGGCCTGCACCGCGCCGAACCCGCGCATCGCCCCGCAGGGCGGGTTGTTGGTGAAGACCGCGGTCCCTTCCAAGCGCGCGTTGGGAACCGCGTACGGTCCTGTGGCAAAGGTCGTGGCGTTGCCGATCACGGCGGGCGACGTCGAGGTGTAGGCTCCGCCGTCCACCAGCAGCCGAGCCTGGACGTTGACGAGCGTTCCATCCCGGGCTGCGCCGTGCCGCATCCAGACGCGTGAGGGATGCCGGTGCACATGCCCGAAAAACGACTCCTGCCGGCCGTACGACATCTTGACCGGCCGCTTGGTTCGCAGCGCCAGCAGGCAAGCATGGATCTGCATGCTGACATCCTCGCGGGCGCCGAAAGCGCCGCCGACGCCGGAGAGATGGAGCCGCACCTTCTCGGGTGGCAGATCGAGGCAGGGGGCCAGCTGCTCGAGATCGGCGTGCAGCCACTGCGTCGCGATGAACAGGTCGACGCCGCCGTCCGCCGCGGGAACCGCGAGGCCCGCTTCCGGTCCGAGCGGGGCCTGGTCCTGCATGCCGGTCTCGTACATGCCTTCGATCCAGACGTCGGCGGACGCGTTGGGGTCGCCGTGGATGATCGTCAGAGTCCGCACGATGTTGCCCTGGGGGTGGACCGGCGGCGCCGTCGGTTCGAGTGCCCGTTCCATGTCAGTGACGGCGGTGAGGACCTTGTAGTTGACCGCGATCTTCTTCAGCGCGGCGCGGGCCAGCTCAGGATCTTCCGCGGCGACGATCGCCACCGCCTCGCCGGCATAGCGCACCGCATCGATGGCCAGCACCGGCTGGTCCTGAACGTCGAGCCCGAAGGTTTTCTTGCCCGGCACGTCGGCGTGGGTCAGGACGGCGCGCACGCCCGGTGCCTCGGCGGCCGCTGCGGTATCGATCGAAATGATCGTGGCATGTGGATGCGGGCTGCGCAGCGTCGCGCCCCAGAGCATCCCCTCGCGGCGAAGGTCGCTGGCGTACTCGAACTCACCCTTCACCTTGGGTATGCCGTCCACCCGCCTGACCGACTGACCGACGCCGCCCTGGCGGCGGATGTTCACACTCATGGCCTCATGTCCAGATCATGCTGGCCTCGCTAAGGTTGACCAGCTGTCCGTCGTGGACCACCGGTTTCCCCTCGACGAAGAGGTGCTGCACCGGCCCCGGGTTGCAAAAGACGAGGGCCGCGACTGGATCCGCCTCCGCGCCGCGGTAGGGAAGTCCGTCGGTGGCGAAGAGCGCGATGTCGGCACGCTTGCCGATCTGGATCGAACCGATGTCGTCTCGGCCGAGGCACGCCGCCCCGCCGCGGGTCGCCACGCGCAACGCCTCGCGCGCGGTCATCGCCGCTGCGCCTTTGCGTCCCCTGGTGGTGAGCAAGGCCTGGCGCACCTCGGCCAGCAGGTTGCCGCTGTCATTCGAGGCGGAGCCGTCCACCGCGAGGCCCACCGCCACCCCCGCATCGATCATTTCGCGGGCCGGGGCGAAGCCCGATCCAAGGCGCATATTCGAGGTCGGGCACCAGGCGACGGCCGTCCCGGTCGCCGACAGGCGGCGGATGTCGGCGTCGTTGACGTGCACGCAGTGGGCCAGCCAGACGTCCGGGCCCAGGAAGCCGAGATCCTCGAGGAACTCGAGCGGACGGCGCTTGAAGGTGGTCCGGCAGTACGTCTCCTCGTCGAGGGTCTCGGCGATGTGCGTGTGCAGCCGGACGTTACGCCGCCGCGCGAGCGCCGCCGACTCACGCATCAGCTGCTGCGAGACCGAGAAGGGAGAGCAGGGCCCGACCGCGATGCGTCGCATCGCGCCGGGAGCAGGGTCGTGGAAGCGCTGGATCGCATCGTCGGTCGCGGCGAGGATGGTATCGATATCCTCGACCACCCGATCTGGGGGCAGCCCGCCACTCGATTGCCCCAGGTCCATCGATCCACGGCAAGGATGGAATCGAACGCCGAGCTGCTCCGCGATTTCGATCTCGGCCTCGAGCAGGCCAATGACACCGGACGGAAAGACATA
>JALYYE010000314.1 GCA_030946735.1 Candidatus Dormiibacterota bacterium | reverse complement strand
CCGGATAGGGCCGCCACCGCGGCCTCGTCGAGCAATGCCATTCCTTCATCGACTTGACCACGAGCGACCAGGGCGCGGCCCTGGTCTTGAAGGCCGAGCGCCATCAGGTCGCGGTCGCCGAAGCGGGTGCCGATGTCCAGCGTCTTCGCCGCAAGCTCCAGCGCCCGCTCGTAGTCACCATCAGCCTCGAGGGCGATTACCGTCTGGAGTCGCGCAAGATGGCCGTGCTCGACGCAACTCGGCTCATCTCGGAGCAGTCGCTCGGCTCTATTGAGCCAGGCCTTCCCGACCGCCGAGGAATGTTGTTCGAATTGACCCTTGGCCAGGGCCAGCGCGAGGAGCGCGGCCCGGCGCGGGTGGCCGGCCTCGAGATGCAGGGGGTAAGCCCGTTCCCGGGCGCTGATGCATTCAACGGCGTGACCGCTCCACCAGGCGGCATAGGCCAGGGCCTCGAGGTCGTCGGCATTGAGGCCGCCGGCTTGATCGGCCGCTAACAGGAGGTCGAAAGCATCCCGCCAGGCGTGGCGGCGGACTGCACCGCGCCCTTCTTCCAGCGCGTTGTCGAGATTGACCTGGGCCATGTAACCGCTCCGGCGGTGCCAGCCATTGTCCCATAGGAGATCTGGTGTAGTGTTTTCGGCGTGGCGGATCCGAAGGTCGATCGGCTGACCCGCGTGCCGCTTTTCGCCGGAATCTCGAAACGCGACCTCGAGTTCGTGGCGAGCCGGGTGGACGAGGTCAGCCTCAAACCGGATCAGACGCTGATCCGCGAGGGGCAGCCGACCGAGGCCTTCTTCATCCTGCAGAGTGGCCACGTGCAGGTCACGCGCGCCGGCAAGCCGGCAGCTCGGCTTGGCCCGGGCGACTTCTTCGGCGAGATCGGCATGCTCGACCGGGGGCCGGCGACCGCGACCGTGGTGACTGACGGTCCCGTCGAGGCCATGGTGCTCAGCCATACCCAGTTCCGCGACGCCATCAAAGGGAATGACAGCCTCGCGCTCCAGGTGATCGCGGCGATGGCGCAGCGGCTGCGCGCCAACGAGAGCAGCTAGACCAATTCCTGATCCTACTCGCGTGCTGCTGATGCGGCACGCCGACGTCGAGAATCCGCAGGGGGTGATCTACGGTCACCTTCCAGGCTTTTATCTCAGCCAACTTGGCAAGGCACAGGCCGCCGCCGTCGGGCAATCGCTGCGCGATCGCGGCATCCGGCGGATCGTGCACAGCCCGCTCGACCGCGCGCGCGAAACGGCCGCGATCGTCAATGCGCAACTGCCGAGCCCGGTGCCGCTGTTCCCGGAGCCCGAGCTGCGCGAAGCCGAGTTTGGACGATATCTGCAGGGGGTGAAGCGCTGGCAGGTTCCGATGCGGCGGCCGCGCTTCTTCGTGCACAAGCTCCGGCGCGGAGCGCTTCCCGGCGATGAGTCGATCGAGACGCTGGGCCGCCGGGTGCTCGGCGTTGTCCAACGCGTTGCGCGCGAGCATCCGGGCGAGGTGTCGCTGCTGGTGAGCCACGCCGATCCACTGCAGGCCGTGTGGATCCTGCTGGACGGCCGCCCCCAAACTGAGCGCGAGATGTATCGCAAGCAGGTCGGCAAGGCGGCGATCCTCGAGCTGGAGCTCGAGGGAGAGCGGGTGGTCTCAACGCGGTACGTCCCGACCCCGACGCCCCAGCTTACCCTCCCCCTCTAGCCCGTTCACAACGCCTTCATAAGTGGAGGCAATGATGGAGACATTCAAGGAGGTTTGAGCAATGAATCGACGGTTCGGTTTTTTATGGATCTGGGGTCTCGTAACGGTGGCGATTGCATCGGTCGTCGGAGCAATCGCTTACCACGCCGGCCAGACGGCTACGGTGGTGGCGACGTCACCAGGCGGCAATGAGGCCGTCTATCACGGCTACTACGGCTTCGGCTTCTTCCCCTTCTTCGGCCTGTTCTGGATACTGGTGATCGGGTTCTTTTTCTTCAAGTTCTTCGCGTGGCGTTCATGGGGACGCGGTCCCTGGGGTGGATCCCACTACCACGATCACACCCACGGCCCGGCCCCGACGACGCCGCCGACAACGAAGCCCGATGACCCAACCGTTGCCTCAGTC
>JALYYE010000115.1 GCA_030946735.1 Candidatus Dormiibacterota bacterium | reverse complement strand
GAAAAGGAGGTGATAGCGATGCGCGTGGAACGCGTCTTCCGGCTGTTGGGCCTGTTGCTTGGACTTATAGCGGGCGTCGAGTACGCCTCATTCATCATCTCGGAAGCCAAAATCGACGGTTACACGCTGAGAGCGATCGTGCTGATGCTGACCGCATTGGCCGGCGCGCTTTTTGGCTTCTTCGGGCTCCCCTACGTTACGACCAAGCCCTTTTTCTGGCTCGAAAATAAGTTAAACGTCACGCCGCTGCCAGACCTGGTGGCGGCGACCGTGGGACTCCTGGTCGGGCTGCTGCTGGCGGCGCTCGTTGGCGTCTTCCTGGCGACCCTCCCCTGGCACCTCGGCTTTGTCATTTCGCTGATCGTTGCTCTGGTTTTTGCCTATTGGGGCCTGACCCTGGGTCTCAGCCGGCGTCACGAGATGATGGCGCTCGTGCTGGGGCCGGCCCGCGCCGCCGGCGTGTTCCCCAGTAAGACCGTCGATGCCGGCGTTCTCCTCGACACCAGCGTCATCATCGACGGCCGGATCATGGACATCGCGCAAACCGGTTTTCTACGGGAAAGGATCCTGGTCCCGCACTTCGTCCTCGCCGAGCTCCAGTACATCGCCGACTCCAGTGACGCGCTGCGCCGAAACCGGGGACGGCGTGGACTGGAGGTGCTCAACACGCTCCAGAAAGAGCCGCTTGTCGACATCGAGTTCATAGACGAGGACGTGCCCGAGGTTACCGAGGTTGACATGAAGCTGATCAAGCTGGCGACGAAGCGGAATGCCGCGATCATGACCAACGACTACAACCTCAACCGGGTCGCACAGCTCGAAGGGGTGCGCATTCTCAACCTGAACAACCTGGCGAATGCCCTCAAGCCGGTGGTCATCCCCGGCGAGGAGATGAACATCCAGGTGATCAAAGAAGGCAAGGAGCAGAATCAGGGGGTGGCGTACCTCGACGACGGCACTATGATCGTCGTCGAGAACGGCCGCCGCTACATGAACCAGACGATCGGAGTGATCGTGACCTCGGTGCTCCAGACCGCAGCCGGGCGGATGATCTTCGCGACGCCGGCTAGCGAATGGACCATGGGGCGGCCTAAACCCTTGCGGAGAGCCTCCGGCGGCGGAACCGGCCGCTGAATCCACCCATGGCGCCACTTTTCCGTATTCAGGTAGACTCCGGCCGGCGGTACTGTTAGGTCGTTTGCAAGAGTTGCCGCTCAGCATGGAAGGGCGATGAATCAGCTTAAGACTGAACGCACGCTGGCGTTGATCCCCCTCTCCCACGAGCAGGCCAGCCAGGACGGTCTCCGGTTGACCATCCAGGGACGGACTGTTCTGGAGTGGACCGTCGACGCCATGCGGCGGGTCTCCGAGATTTCCGACATTGTTATCGCCCAGCCCGCGCCAAACCGGCTGGTGACGCTTCGCCAGGCGCTGGATTCGGCGCCGGCGTCCGAACGCGTTCTGTTCCACGAACCCAACCGGCCGCTGACATCGGCCGCCGGGCTTCGATCGTTCCTTCGCGACGCCAGTGCCCACCAGGCGGCGGCCATGGTCGCGCCGGTAAAGAGCACCTATAAAGAAGTCGTTGATGCTCGGGTGGTGGGCACCATGCCTCGCAACCAGCTGTTCCAACTGCAGCACGTGCTCGTCGTCGATCGGGCTCCTTTCGAGGACGCCCTCGGCGGCGCCCTGCGCGAGGGGAAGCTTGATGGCGACGAGTTAACGCTGTGCCAGCGGGCCGGCATGCCGATCCAGCTGATCCCGGGGAGCTTCTTCAATTTCCCGGTGGCCGCTCGTGCTGATGCGGAATTTGTCGAGATGGCGTTGCTCCACGGCCTCCGTCTCGCACCCTGAAGGGGGGATGACAGCGCTCGCGGGCTGAAGTACCATGGTTCCGGCATGGCACATTTGTGCAGGGCGTGGCTTCCATGACCGACTCCCGGGCGGTGGCGATCGTTCTCGCGGCCGGCGCCGGCAAGCGGATGGCGGCCACGGTCAACAAGGTCTTCCTGCCGGTTGCGGGAAAGCCGATCATCGCCTGGTCCCTCGAGTGTTTCGAACGGCATCCTGAGGTCGCCGAAGTCATCCTGGTTGCGGCCGCATCCGAACAGGACGAGGTCCGTCATCGGGTGCTGGAGCCCTTCGGGTTCAAGAAGGTGTCGGCGCTCGTCCTGGGTGGACCCACGCGACATGACTCCGAATTCAACGGGCTGACCTACCTGGCGGACCGCATCGATGCCGGTGCCATCGATCTCGTCCTGATCCATGACGCGGTCCGTCCATTCGTCACCGGCCCCATGGTCAACAGGCTGATCGGTGAGGCGCACAGGACCGGTGCCGCGATTCCATGCGTCCCTGCCGCCAGTAACATCGTCCAGACCCTCGCCAAAGGCCAGGTGAGCAGGGCCCCGGCGCGCCTCTGGGCGGCGCAAACTCCCCAGGTCTTTGCCGCGCGCGTCGTCCTAGAGGCCCACCGCCAGGCGCACCGAGACGGGTTCGAGGGCAGCGACACCTCCTCTGTCGTCGAGCGGCTGGGGATCTCGGTAGCGGTGATCGAGGGAAGCTACGACAACATAAAGATCACGACCTCGGACGATCTCATCCGGGGCGAGCAGATTGCCCGAGCCCGACCGCGTTTCGGCGAAGGTCGGAGCTTGTTGTCGGCGGAGTCGGCGAGTGCTTAAAGCCACGACCAACCGGTTCACCGGCCTGCTGCGCATCGATGCCGCGCTCGACTGCCCAACCTGCCTGAACGAGACCCTCCACGAGGTTCGGTACGTGGCCGGGCTGCTCAATCGAATCCGCTGCGCGCGGTGTGGGCAGTATTGGCAGATGGCGCGGCACGCGGTCGAGGAAGCCTACCTGCGTCAGCTCGTCAGTCGGCTTGCCACGAAGCCGCTCCGTCTGGGCCTCGAAGCAGGGCGCCATCCGATCGATTTCGCCTTCAGCCTGCCTCGGCGAGTGGTCACCAAGCCATGGCGGATCGCCAGCGAGGTAGCCACCGTCGCCGGCCTCGAGCCGAGCCGCCAGTGAGTCAGGCCCCTGCCAACCTCCCGAGGAGGCTGGCTGGGCGCCGACCGGACGGTCACGGGGTCGACGCCGGCGATGCCGAATTGCTCGCTCGGATCGCTGAGGATTACTACGTCGCCGGCCGAAATCAGCAGGAGATCGCCGACGAGCTGCGCGTGTCACGTTCGTACGTTTCCCGTCTGCTCGATCGCGCCCGAACGACAGGAGTGGTCAAGATCACGATCAACCACCCCGTGCGCACCGAACCCGCGCTGGAGTCTGAGCTAAAAACGCGCTATGGCCTGCAACACTGCGTGGTCGTCGGCGGCCGGCTCTCGCGAGATCCGACGGCCTCGCTGAGCGCCGCCGGCCGGGCGGCGGCCGACTACCTGCTGGAGCGCATACGTCCCACGGACACCCTCGGCCTCTCATGGGGGACCGCCGTTCAGGCCCTGGTCGGGGCGGCTGACCGCGGACACGCCCGGGCACGCCATATCGTTCAACTGTTCGGTGGCTTGAGCGTGTCGGTGCCGGACATCAGCAGCCCCGACCTGGTTCGACGCATGGGTCGCGTGCTCGAGGCTAGCTTCGACTTCCTGCATGCGCCCTGGATTGTGCCGGGCCGCCAGCTCGCAGAATCGCTCCGAACCCAGCCGGACGTGGCCGCGACCCTGACGCGTGCGGCAGGAGCTGACATGGCCGTCGTCGGCATCGGCGCGATTCGGGAAGGGTCGTCGAGATTACTCTTCAATGACACCTACCTCAAACCCTTCGAGCTCGGGGAGTTTCAGACGGCCGGAGCCGTCGGCGACATCTGTGCGCGATCGTTCGATGCGCACGGGCGGCCGTGCCGTCTGAGCTTTGACCGCCGGATCATCGGCCTTCAGCTGACGCAGATCCGGCGGATCCCGTTGGTAATTGGCGTCGCGACTGGGAGTCGCAAGGCCGCCGCCATCCGCGGCGCCTTGGAGGGAAAGCTCATCTCCGCCCTGATCACCGACCAGGCGGCCGCCCTCGCCGTCCTTCGCCAGGCCGAGCGATGACCGAGCCAATCCCTCCGGGGATCTGCCACCTCTGCAGCGGATCCCTGATCGCCGGCACCGTCGCCCTGCCGGTGGTGGGCCAGGCAAAGTTTGCCTATCGCCTCCCGGGGATTCCCGCGATCGAAACGGAGATCGACGGCACCATGTGCACGGCGTGCGGGGCGATCGCGTTCACGGCGCGAGACCCCAAGCGAATCAAGGCCGCCCACGCGGCCGGAGTCCGAGCCCGGCGCGCCAAAACCTGATTCTCGACGGACTGGTCCTTGACAACGTCCGAGGACCGGATGATACTTCACCGCGTCGCCCATCTGTGACTGAAATGCACAGATGTGACTGGGGAGGGAGAGCGGCTGAAGGATTACGGCGTCTGGCTGGCGGCGCTTGGTCTGGCGTGGGTTGTCCAGTTGGTGCTCTCCATGCGCCAGATGCGCCGTTTCTATCGTCGGGTTAACGAGCTGAAGCGGCTGGGGCGGACCACCATCGGAGTCGGTGGCGGCACCTACCGTGGTCGGGCCTATGCCGTCGTGACTGCCGATTCCGTCGGGCGCGTGCTCAGCGCCGAGGTGATGAGCGGCATCAGCGTCTTTGCAGGCCTCCGACCGCTCCCCGATGTCAAAGGATGGAATGTCGCGGCTCTCCGCGAGACACCGCCCCCGAGCTTGAACACCAAGCAGCGGGCGGCACTCTCTCAAGCGGCGGACAAGCTCCTGAAGGGAGGTGAAAGCGCGGGCAGTCTGGGCGATCTGCCGGCAAAGCTCGGACCGAATAATTCCTAAAGGAGGGAAGTAATGGATATTTTCGGCGGACTCGTCTGGCTCGCGACTCACTTCATCGGGATCTTTCAGCAAGGCGCTGCCGTGTTCAGCGGCCTCGTCCTCGGTATCGTGCCGCTTCTGATTGTCCTGATGACAGCCGTCTATGCCCTGACCCGGCTGATCGGGCCGGAACGGATCGATCGAGTGGTGCAGGTGGCCGCCCGGCCAGGGCTTCAGTACTACCCGCTTCGCTACCTCGTGGCACCAGTCCTCTCGGTCTTCTTCCTCACCAACCCGATGGCCTACACCCAGGGACGCTGGTTCCCGGAAAAGTACAAGCCGGCCTTCTACGACGCGGCGGTTTCCTACGTGCACCCGCCGCTCGGCCTCTTCCCGCACATCAACCCGGGTGAGATCTTCGTCTGGGCCGGGATCGCCGCCGGCATCACGAAGCTCAAACTGTCACTACCGGAGCTCGCCGTCCGCTACGCGCTGGTGGGCCTGGTCGTGATCTTCATCCGCGGCATCGTGACCGAGCGGATTACCGCCTTCCTCATGGGTCGCGCTCGCAAGAGCCAGGCCCTGGAGGCGGAAGCCGAAGCCACAGCCCTGTCGCAGGCTGGAACGCCCGAACTCGAAACGCAGCCGTCGAGAGGCTGAGGAAGGAGGTAGATCACCATGATGTCAGGCGTAACCAATAGCTTGGTCGTGGTCGGGCGCGGCGCCGGCACCGTTGTCGGCACCCTGTACCAGTCCGGCCGCGACGCCGTCGACCAGGTCATCCGCAACGTCATCCCGTTCATGGCGTTCATCAGCTTCGTCATCGGGCTGATCCTCTACACCGGCATCGGCACCGTCATCGCCAAGACGGTCTCGCCGCTTGCCTCGAGCCTCCCGGGCTTGATCCTGATGGGCGTCCTGGGCGGTATCCCGTTCCTCTCGCCCGTGCTCGGTCCTGGGGCCGTCATGGCGCAAGTCATCGGCACCCTGCTGGGCGTCGAGATCGGCCTGGGGCACATCCCGCCGCAGTTTGCCCTGCCGGCGTTCTTCGCCATCAACTCGCAGGTCGGTTGCGACTTCATCCCGGTCGGGCTCGCCCTCGGCGAGGCCGAGCAGGAGACGGTTGAGGTAGGCGTTCCTGCCGTGCTCTTCTCGCGGCAGATCACCGGGCCGCTCGCTGTGGTGATTGCGTACCTGGCCAGTTTCGGCCTGTACGCTGGGAGCCACTAACCGAGCCGCATTCAGGGAGGAACTGGCATGGCTGAAGCGATAAAGACGTACAAATCGGTCAAGGTCGAGAAAGGGCGCGGCGGTTGGGGAGGTCCGCTCACGATCAAGCCCAGCCCGCAGAAGCCCTACGTCGTGTCCATTACCGGTGGCGGCATCCATCCGATCGCGCAACGGATCGCCGAGTTGACCGGCGGCGTGGCCTTCGACGGCTTCAAGTCCAAGGTCGAGTTCAACCAGATGGCGTGCTGCGTCATCGACTGCGGCGGCACGGCCCGCGTCGGCGTCTATCCCATGAAGAAGGTTCCAACCATCGACATCCATCCCACCAGTCCAGCCGGTCCCCTGATGCAGTTCATCACCGCGGACCTGTTCGTCTCGGGTGTCAAGGAGGAGAACATCAAGCCGGTTTGATGAGGGTGACGTGCTGAAGTATCGAACTCGAGTCGTGTCGATCGGTGACCAGGTTGATGCCTTCATCAAGGAGCAGATCCTGGTGCTGTTTCAGGCTGGGGCGCCGGAGGAACTAGCCAGCTTCTCCGTCCTGCACCAGCCTGACGTCTCTGACGGCATGGTCGAGGTCGGTGACACGCTGATGCTGGGCTCCGAGCCATACCGCGTGCGCGCGGTGGGCTCGGTCGCCAACGACAACCTCCATGCACTCGGGCATCTGGTTGTGAAGTGCAACGATCGCGACGAGCCGGAGTTGCCGGGCGACGTGTGTGTGGACGCCAAGCCGCTGGTGATGCTGGCGGTCGGTGATGAAATCCGGATCGAAGGAGGGAGGGCATCGTGAGCTTGCGAGAGCGGCTCGATCAGCGAGCGGCGGATGGCAACCCGGTGCGCGTCGGCGTGGTCGGCACGGGCCAAATGGGGACCGGGTTGGTGATCCAGATGGAGAACCTGCGCGGATTCCACGTCGCCGGCATCGCCGACATCAACCTGGAGCGGGCGCGGCGCGCCTTTACCGAAGGGGGCGTGGCGCCCGACGAGTTGGCGGTCGTTGAAGACCTCGATCAGGCCGCCCGGGCGGTCGATGCGGGGTTACGCATCGTCACGCGCGACGCGGCATTGCTGGCGTCGATCCCTCGCGCCGAAGTGATCGTCGACGCGACTGGTGTCCCCGAGGTGGGGGCGCGGGTGGCGGTCGCGGCGATCCGCGCGCGCAAGCATGTCGTAATGCTCAACGTGGAAGCCGATATCACCGTGGGCCGAGCGCTCAAGCGGATGGCCGACGACGCGGGCGTCGTCTATACCGCCTCCGCAGGCGACGAGTATGCCGCCACTAAGGAGCTCGTTGATTTTGCTCAGACGCTCGGCTTCACCGTCATCGCGGCCGGGAAAGGGAAGAACAACATCCTCGATCGATCGGTGACGCCCCGCGACCAGGAGGAGCGGGCACGGCGCGTGGGCGCCAATCCCTGGATGCTCTCGTCCTTCGTCGACGGCACCAAGACCATGGTCGAAATGACCTGCCTGGCGAATTCGACCGGCCTGGTTCCGGACATCCGCGGTATGCATGGGCCGAACGCCACTGTCGACCAGTTGCCGAAGGTTTTCTGCCCCTCGAGCGACGGCGGAGTTCTCTCCCGCGGGGGCGTGGTCGATTATGCGATCGGCGTGGCCCCGGGCGTGTTCGTCATCATCGCCACCGACCAGCCCGCGATTGCGGACAACCTGCGCTACCTCCAGCTCGGGCCCGGCCCATACTGGTCACTCTTCCGCCCCTACCACCTCGCCAACCTGGAGACGCCGATGTCGGTCGCGCGCGCGGCCATCTATCAGGAGGCGACGATCGCGCCCCGTCCGGTGGCGGTGGCCGAGACGATCGCCGTGGCGAAGCGAGACCTCGAGGCGGGGGAGACGCTCGACGCGATCGGTGGATACCACTACTTCGGGTTGATCGACCGGGCGGAGACCGTCGAAGCGGAGGATCTCCTACCGATCGGGCTCACCGAAGGCGCGGTGCTTAACAGCGAGGTTCGCCGCGGCGATCCGATCAGGCGGAGTGCCGTCACCATCGACGAATCGACAACTCTGGCGAAACTTCGCACCATGCAGGAGGCTGGCGCGCCGCTCGAGCCGGTCCTTCGCGCCTAAGCGATGGAGCAGCAACCACCTGTAGTGGCGGAGGTTTTCGTCGTGATCACCAACGAGGTGGGCCTGCATGCCCGGCCGGCGGCGTTGTTCGTGCAAACCGCCAACCGTTTCAAGCAGACCCGCATCGAGCTGGTGAAGGATGGCGTCACGCGCGACGCCAAAAGCATGCTCGGTGTGCTCACCCTCGCGGTCAAGCAGGGGAGCCGCGTTGCCATCCGTGCCGAAGGGCCGGAGGCCGACGAGGCAGTGATCGCGCTGCGCGATCTTGTCGCCCGCGACTTCAAGGACTAACGAGGAGGCGGCGCATCAGCACCAAGGTCGGGCTAGTCAGCGGCGTCAGCACGGACGGGCCGCTGGCGCGGGACGAGATCTTCGCCCTCGGCCGGGAGCGGCTGCTGGAAACGCTGGCGCTGATGTGGCGCAATCGTTTCTTCGAAGAAGAAGCGGAGGAACTGTACAACGTCGGGAAGGTCCACGGGACCTTCCATCTATCGATCGGACAGGAAGCCGTTCCCGGCGGCTGGTCGCTCGCACTCCAGCCGGATGACTATCTCCTGAGCCACCACCGCGGCCACGGGCACTGTATGGCTAAGGGGGCCGAGGTTCAACCGATGTTCGCCGAGCTGATGGGCAAGGAAACCGGATACTGTCGTGGCCGCGGCGGTTCGATGCACATCGCCGATGTGAGCCGGCGCAACCTGGGTGCCAACGGCATCGTTGGTGGAGGCATTCCGATCGCGGTGGGGCTCGGCCTGAGCGTCCAGATGAAAGAGGAGCGCGACCTTGTCCTCAGCATCTTCGGCGACGGGGCGGCCAACCAGGGCAGCTTTCACGAGGCCCTCAACCTCGCGGCCTTCTGGAACGTGCCGGTGATCTTTCTCTGCGAGAACAATCAATATGGGATGTCGATGGCGCAGTCGCGCGCCATGCGAGTCACCATCGCCGAACGGGCGAAGGCGTACGGGATTCCGGGCGTTCGCATCGATGGCAATGACATCTCGGTCGTCTATGCGGTGATGACCGAGGTTGCCCAGGCGGTCCGTGGCGGCGGCGGGCCGCAGTTGGTCGAGGCGGTCACCTACCGACACCGGGGCCACTCCCGAAGCGATCGCAACCTCTATCGGAGCAAGGCGGAGATCGAGGAGTGGCGCAAGCACGACCCGATCGGGAGACTGGAACGCGGGTTGCTCCTGCGCCAGCTGGCCTCCGAAGAGGAGATTGCCGCGATTCGGGACGACGCCCAGCGACAGATTCTCGCCGCCGCGCGTGCTGCGGAAGAGGATCCCGAGCCCGAGTGCGCCGATCTCTTGGAGGGGATCTATGCCCCGTGAGTGAGCTGAGTTACAAGGACGCCTTGAAATCCGCGCTCCGCGAGGAAATGCAGCGCGATGAGCGTGTCTTTCTCCTGGGCGAGGACATCGGTGTCTACGGCGGCGCTTTCGGCGTGACCGATGGGCTGCTGCGTGAGTTCGGCGAGGGCCGCGTCCGGGATACTCCGATTTCGGAGGCCGCCATCGCAGGCGCGGCCACCGGAGCGGCGCTGGGTGGCTTTCGGCCGGTGGCCGAGTTCCAGTTCTTCGACTTCATCCTGATCGCGATGGACCAGATCATCAACCAGGCCGCCAAGATCCGCTACATGTTTGGCGGTAGTACCTCGGTCCCGGTCGTCTTCCGGGGGCCGGCTGGGGCCGGTACGGGTGCGGCCGCCCAGCACTCGCAGAGTCTCGAGGCCATCTTTGCCCACGTGCCGGGCCTCAAGGTGGTCGCGCCGTCGACGCCGCGCGACGCCAAAGGGCTGCTCACGGCCGCGATCCGCGACAACAATCCCGTGATCTTCATCGAGCACAAGCTGCTCTACAAGCAGAAAGGCGAGGTCCCGGAGGGCGACTTCACCCTTCCCCTCGGTCAGAGCGAGATCAAGCGCGAGGGGAGTCATGTCACCGTCGTCGCCACCAGCGTCATGGTGCCGCGCGCGCTGAGGGCGGCCGATGAGTTGAGCAAGGAGGGAATCGAGGTCGAGGTGATCGACCCTCGCACCCTCAGTCCGCTGGACACCGCCCCCATGGAGGCCTCCATCAAGAAGACGGGCCATCTTCTGATCGTCCACGAGGCCGTCAAGTCGGGCGGGATCGGGGCGGAGATCGCCGCTCGCATCGTTGAAGGCCCCGCGTTCGATTACCTCGACGCCCAGGTCGGCCGCCTCGGCGGGGCGTTTACCCCGATTCCGTACGGCGAAGGCCTGGAACGGTGTGCCATCCCCCAGGAGCAGGACATCGTGGAGGGCGTAAAGGCCCTCCTGGCGCGAGGTCGCTAGCCGGCAGCGTCCGCCGGCCGGCGGCTGACCACGTGCAGCAGGAGCAGGCCGCCCGACATCGCCGTCAGCACAGGCCCTAGCATCAGCAGGCCGGCGGACTGCAGCAGCAGGCCGGTCAACGCTGGAATGCCACCGCCGCCGAGTGTACCGGCCGCCAGCTCGTAACCCACGGCGTGGGTCGTCATGGTGGGCCCGACGCGGCTCGGCGTGATCGATAAGAGCAACGGGAAGATCACCGAAACGGCGGCGCCCAGGGCCGGCAGGGCGATCAGGGCCGAGACCAGCGGCGGAGCGAGCCAGAAGGCCACCCCGGCCAGGACGGCCACGGTTACGCACGCGTCCAGCAGGCGGATGGGCGCGACCCGATTGCCGAGCAGGCCGAGCGCCACCCTGCCCCCCGCCAGCCCGGCCCAGAACAACGAGCTGCTCGTGCTCGCCAGTCCGGCCGAGAGCGAACGACCCGCTGTCAGCTGCGTGTACGACCAGTCACCGGCCGTCCCCTCGAGTCCGCCGCCGAGAACGAACAGGCAGGTGAGAACGAGGATCGCCCGCCGATACTCGGACGGAATTGGCGCGGCCGCGCGGGCCTGTCGTTCGACCGCTGCCACGCTGTGAACCCAATCCCGGTGACGCGAGGCGACCGCGAGCCCAATCCCCAGAAAGGCGGTCGCCAGGGCGGCAAAGGAGGCCCGCCATGAGCCGGTCGCCGCCACCGAGATCAGCACCAGGGGCGGACCAAGGGCGGCGCCGAGTGCCCACGATGCGTGGAGCCATCCCATGTAGCGGACGCCGCGATTCAGTGACACGTGGGCATTGACGGCCGCATCGATGACGCCGGAACCAGCGCCGAGGAGAAGGCCCACCATGGGCACCATCCACCAGCGACTGGCAATCGACAGACCAAGGGCGCCCACGCTCGCCAGCACGCAGCCACCGATCAGGAGAGAGGGCGTCCCAACCCGACGGGTACCCCATCCACTGCCGGCGCTGGCGATGAAGTAGCCGACCGTGAACGCGGCAAGCAAGAGGCCCAGGCCCGCCAGAGGCGCTCCCAGGGAATTGCGCATCTGGGGCCACGCGACGCCGATTACGCCGGCCGGCAACCCAAGCGTCATGAATAGTGCGAGTGGCGTACCGTTGCCTGCCCAAGCTTCCAGCCGGCTCGCTAGCCAGGAGTTGGGTTCGATCACCCGCCGAATGCTATAAGGACTAAGGCAATGCCCGATGGCGACACCCGGCCGATGTCAATCGTCATGGCGGAGGAGATAGCGGACGCCAATGCCGAATTCACCGCGTTCGTCGAGAGCTGCTCGGACGAGGATTGGCGGACAGTGTGTCGCGCGGAGAAGTGGCGCGTCGGCGTGGTCGCCCATCACGTCGCCTGGGGGCACGAGCGGGCTGCTGATTGGATCAATGCGATTCGCAACGGGATACCGATCCCTGGAACCACGCAGGCGCACAACGCCGGCAACGCGATCAAGGCCGCCCAGGTGGTCGGCATCAGCCGCGTGGAGGTCGTTTTTCTCGCGCGCCGCAACGCCGAGCGGCTGGTCGCGGTGCTGCGCTCGCTGAGCGACGAAGAATTCAAGCGGGCTGTCCCGTTCGGTCCTGCTGGTGGGCGGCCGCTGTCGATCGAGGGCCTGGGTCGAAGCCATCTCGATCGGCATCTCACCAGCATGCGGGCGACCCTGCGGCGCTCGTAGCATCGCCGCTGGCCCGCGGCTGAGCCCCGGACCTATACTCAACCCACCAATCCGCGATCACACAAAAGGGGTGAACTGTGCAGGTACAGGCCATCATCCCGGCAGCCGGGGCCGGGCTTCACCAGGGGGAGTCCAGTGCAAGGGTGCTGATGTCCGTGGGAGGCCGTTCGCTGATCCGCCGCACCCTCGAGGCGTTCGACCGCTGCCCGGAGATAACCGGGATTACGCTCCTGGTGTCCCAGCGGAACCTGCTCGAGGTCACTCACGAACTCGAGAGCGACGGCTGGCGAAAAGCGATCGACATTCGCCTCGGCGGTGAGCGCCGGCAGGACTCGGTTCGCCTCGGCGTGCTGAGCCTGCAGCAGGACCCGCCGGACTTCGTCATCGTCCACGACGGGGCGCGACCCCTGGTGAGTGATGATTTGATTCACGCCGGCCTCGAGGCTGCTCGGCAGCATGGCGCCGCCACTGCCGCTCTTCCAGTTCACCACACCTACAAGCATGTCGACGGCGCCGGCTTCGTCCACGGTACCGTGGAGCGGGCTGACCTGGTGCAGATCCAGACGCCGCAAGTCTTCCGCTACGACTGGATCCTGGAAGCGCATGAGACGGCGGTGCGCGAGGGGATCGTGGTGGAGGACGACGCCGAGCTGATCGAGAAGCTGGGCAAGCCCGTCAAGGTCTTCTCCGGCTCCTACAGTAACCTCAAGGTCGCGACGCGGGAGGATGCGCTGATGGTGGAAGCCCTGCTCGCCGCCGACCCCTTGTGCGTGTAGGGACCGGTTTCGACCTGCACCGGCTGGTGGTGGGTCGCCGGCTGGTACTCGGCGGCGTCGAGCTCCCCTGGGACATGGGGCTGGAGGGCCATAGCGACGCCGATGTCATCTGCCACGCGCTGATCGACTCGCTCTGTGGCGCGGCGGGCATCGGTGATATTGGGACGCTGTTTCCCGACGACGACCCGAAGTACAAAGATGCTCGCAGCCTGGATTTGCTGCGCGAGGTTGCCGATCACTGCCGGCGTGCCAAATGGGCGGTGGAGAACGTCGACGTCACGCTGCTGGCGCAGGTCCCCCGGCTCGCGCCGTACCGTGAGGCCATCCGCAACAACCTCGCGGCTGCGCTCGGCATCGATCCCGCCGCCGTCGGCCTCAAGGCGACCACGACCGATCACGTCGGGCCCATCGGTAAGGGCGAAGCCCTCGCCGCCCAGGCGGTGGCACTCCTTCGAGAGATTCCGTGAGGCCGCTGCGCCTGCACAACACCATGAGTGGCCAGGTCGAAGAGTTCGTGCCGATCGATCCCGGCCACGTTCGGATGTATACCTGCGGCCCGACAGTCCACGACTATTCCCATATCGGCAACTTCCGCACCTTCCTCTTCGAGGACCTGCTCCGCCGCGTCCTCCTCCAGCAGGGGTACCAGCTCACGCAGGTGATGAACCTGACCGACGTCGAGGACCGCATTATCAAGAAGTCCGCCGAGCATGGCCAGACAATCGACGAGTTCACCGAACAGTACATCGAGGCGTTCTACCAGGATCTCGACACGCTGCGGATCGAGCGGGCCGAGCATTACCCGCGCGCCACCCAGCACATTTTCGAGATGGTGTCGCTGATCGAACGGCTTGCCGAGAACGGCCACACCTATGTTGCGGACGGCTCCACCTACTTTCGGATCTCGAGCTTCGCTCGCTACGGCGCCCTCGCCCACCTGGATGTGAGTGGCCTCAAAGCGGGCGCGCGCGTCGATGTCGATGAATACGGCAAAGACGATCCGAGGGACTTCGTCCTCTGGAAGGCGCGCAAGCCCGGGGAGCAGTCATGGGAAACGCCCTTGGGGACGGGACGCCCGGGCTGGCATATCGAATGCTCCGCGATGAGCATGCAATACCTGGGAGAAACGCTCGACATTCACGCCGGCGGGATCGACCTGATCTTCCCGCACCACGAAGACGAGATCGCGCAGAGTGAGGGGGCTACGGGAAAGCCATTCGCGCGCTACTGGCTGCACGCGCAACACCTGCAGGACTCGACCGGCGAAAAGATGTCGAAACGCCTCAAGAATTTCTCGACGGTCCGCGACCTGGTGGCAGAGGGATATTCACCGCGCGCCATTCGGTACGCGCTCCTGACCGGCGCGCACTACCGGAGCCCGCTCGCGTTTTCCGCCGAGCTGCTCAGAGCAGCGGACAGCGCGGTCAAACGGCTCGATGAGTTCGCCGTGCGACTCGGGAGCGTCGGCCAAGCCGAGGCCCCCCCTGAGATTCGCGACCGATGGGACGAGGCGCTCAGGGAGGACCTCAATCTCCCAGCGGCTATCGGGCATCTCTTTGAATTCATCAAGAGCTTTAACGCCCTTCTCGAGTCGGGCAAGGCGACGCCCGAAGAGCGCGCGGGCGCGATGGCGATGCTCCGCCACGCAAACGGCATTCTCGACGTGATCGAGTTTCCGCAGGCGGTCGATGCGGACGTGGAGCGGCTGATCGCCGAGCGCCAGGGGGCCAGGGATCGCCGCGACTTCGCCCGTTCGGACGAGATCCGTAAGGAGCTGCTGGGCATGGGCATCCAGCTGGACGACACCAAGGAGGGCACCCGCTGGAAGCGGGTGAGGTAGAGGGCGCGTGCCTCGTCCTCCCGACATCATCTACGGCCGCAATCCAATCCTCGAAGCCTTCCGTGCGGGCCGGCCGGTAAAGCGGCTCCTGCTGGCCGACGGCCTTCGAGACGAACCGCGGCTCAAAGAGCTGCGCAAACTAGCCGCGGACCGGCGCGTCACGATCGAGGCGACCGACCGGCGCAAGCTTGACGACATCGCGCACTCGGCAGCCCACCAGGGCGTCGTCGCCTACGTCGGTCCCCGGAAGTACTGGGAGCTCGAGCCCATGGCGCGCGAGGCACTCGCCGAGCGACCCGACGCGGTGCTGTTGATGCTCGACAGCCTGCAGGATCCACAGAACCTGGGCACCATCAGCCGGACGGCCGAGGCGACCGGCGTGGGCGGCATCGTGACCTCCCACAATCGCTCGCCGGAAGTGACGCCGTCGGTTGTCAAGGCGTCAGCCGGCGCCGCCGAGCACCTGCGCTATGCGCGCGTCGCGAACCTGGCGCAGGCGACCGACACGTTGAAAGATCTTGGCTTCTGGATCGTCGGGCTCAGCGGCGACGCGCCCACGCCCTATACCGAGTTCGACTACCGCCGCCCGCTGGTTCTCGTCATCGGCGCCGAAGGCGAGGGCCTGCATGATCTGTTGCGTAAGAAATCCGATGCCCTCGTCCGCCTGCCCATGTTGGGGAAGGTGAGCTCCCTCAATGCCGCCGTCGCCGGCTCGATCCTGCTCTACGAGGTATTACGCCAGCGGGGCCGATAATTCGGCACCTGGGCGGCTAGAGACGTCAGCGTCGGGTGCCGGGAAGGTTGGTACCGTGCTCGCCCGTTCGCGCCCGATGCTCGTTGAGGGCGGCCTCGTATTCCTCGAGCGATTTGAACTCTTCAGCCTCGAGCAACACCTTCTTGGTGGCGGTTTCCCAATCCCGCGGTAGTGTTTTGAACATCGGCAGTCCTTGTTTGCGCCGGTAGAGGATGAAGAGCACCACCGCGGCCACCACCCACAGGGGCCCGATGATGCGGGCGTAGTGGTGGGTCAGCAGCACCATCACCAGGAAGAAGAGGACACCGAGGAAGCCGAGCACACCGAGGACGGGAAACCAGACCGGGTTCCCACGATAGGTGATCCGGATGTTCAACGGCATCTTGTACGGCCGGGGCGTAAACGGATCCTTGAGGCGCAGGACGAAGAGCGAGATGAACACCAGCAAGTATCCTGTGGTGGCACCGAAAGCGTAGAGGTCGGCGAGGACATCGATCGCCGCGGTCTTGCCGGCCGGTCCTGGTGTCAGGAAGGCAAAGACCGTCTGCAGGAGGGCGACCACGCCGAACACGATCACCGCTCGGGCCGGGGTGGCGAAACGCTTGTTGACGTGGGCAAACCAATGCGGAAGCAGATCGAACTGGCTCATCGAGTAACTCAGACGTGACGAGCTGACTACGCCCGAGTTGGCAGAGATGAACACGATGAGGAAACCGATGAGGGCCGTCAAGGGTGCAGCGACCACACCAATGATGGGGATGTGGGCGGCGATGAGCGACACCGGGTCGCCTTCGTGGCCGGCGAAATCGGTCGGCTTGACGAGCCCGATCGCGAGGACGGAGAACGACATGGCGAACAGCAGGACCGAGATGACGAGCCCGATCGAGGTGCGCGGTATGATCGTCGCCGGTCGTCGGGTCTCCTGGGCGACTTGCGAGATCGTCTCCAGCCCGACGAAGGCGATGATGGCCAGTGACGAGCCGAAAGCGAACTGGCTGAGCGACGGGCGGTCGAAGAGGAACTCGTGCGCCACGATGTCCGGCCGCCACACCAGCACGAAGCCGGCGAGGACGATGATGGTTTGGGCAACGATGGCGATCGTCCCGATGACCTCGTTGAAGTTCGTTGAAACCTTGATACCGCGGACATTGAGCCAGATCAACAGCACCATCCCAGCCACCGATTCGAGCAACCACAGCCAGGCGAGATTGATGGGCCCGATGGTCACAGTGAAATCGGTAATGTGATGCCCGAGCGTGACCCAGGGCAGGAAGTAGTTGAAATACCCAAAGGCAACGACAGTAAAGAGCGAGATGTCGATCGTATAGTCGAGGACAAGGGCAGCGCCGGCTACCAATCCCGCCAGGTCGCCGAGGCCCCGCAGCGTGAAGTACTGGCCGCCGCCAGCCAGGGGATAGGCGGAGGCCAATTCCGCGTAGCACAGTCCGACCAATGCGAAGACGACCCCCGCCGCCAGGAAGGCCAGCGGCGCCAGACCGAGTGCCGCCAGCGTGATGATCCCCAGGGCGGTATAGATGTCCGCGCCAACCGCGGCGTAGCCCCACATGTAGGAGCCCCATACGGAAACGTCGCGCCGGAGCTCGCTTCCGGAGATCCCTTCGGCGGGGAGATGCCCGTCTGGTGGTGTCTGCATCCGCCGACCATCCTACCGCCAAGCCCCGCGCGAACCGAGTAGCCGGGGCTCGCTCCCGTAGGCTGAGCCAGTGGAACGATTGATCGTCGACGGCTACAACATCATCTTTGCCTGGCCCGAGCTCTCTGCGCTCAAAGATGTGAACCTGCAGGACGCGCGCGAGGGCCTGATCGCGACCATGGCGGACTACGCGGCGATGACGCGGCAGAAGGTGACCGTGGTGTTCGACTCGCATCGTCGTCCTGACGCCGAGGCGTCGGAACAGACCGTGAGCGGTGTGCAGGTCGTCTACTCCGGACGCAAGACGAGTGCCGACCACGTCATCGAGCGGCTGCTATTCGAGGCAAAAGCGAGCGACGAGATCACCGTCGCCACCTCCGATGCGCTGCAGCGCGATCTCGCCCTGGGCCGAAAGATCAAGACCGTTTCGGCGCTCACCCTCAAAGCCCAGGTGGATGCGGTGCTCGCCCGGCGCAACCAGCAGATGGGGGACAATCGCGCCCGGTCCGACATTGCCCGCCGGCTCGAGGATCGCCTGGACGCGAAAACCCGCGAACGTCTCGACCGGCTGCGACGGGGTGAACCGCCCGAAAAATAGAAGAGGGCCGCACGGCGCGGCCCTCTGTCTGCTGGCTAGACCTAGCAGCCCGAAAGTCCGGGACTGAAGCGGTTGAACGCCGGCGTCGTCGTGTAATAGTCGGTCACATAGGTGCCGTCGCTGAGGCGGTCCCAGATGGCGGTGCCGTTGATGACGCTGCCGGAGCGGACCTGGCAGACGATCATGATCCGACGGCCGGACGGCAGAATGCCCACCGTGCCATAGCCCGTGCCGGGTCCGGAGCGCTGCCGGACGGTGTCGGTCGTAAAGTACGGATGTCCGGCAGGTTGTGCCGGCGTCGGCGTCGGGTAGGAGACCGGCTGCACCGTCGCTGCCGCGACGAAGTGGATGTAGCGAGGCGCCCGCGCCGTCCGCTGCCCGTAGCGCAGGTAGTTCGACCAGTTGTATTCCTCAATGGTCGCGTTGCCCGCGCCATCGACCGCCATCACGTACCCGACGTGGCCGCCCCACCAGGCACCGCCCTCCCCGCCGTGCCAGACGGCCACCGAACCGACGGTCGGATGGCTGTCGACGACATAACCGATCGCCGCCGCGGCCGCATCCCATGATCCGCCGTTGCCGAAGAACGCGGTCTTCCCGTTGGGCCCTCGCAGCGACGCGCCGTGCAAGCGGATCCCTTCCTGGCTCAACCGGAATGCGGTGAACGAGGTGCAGTAACTGGTGTAGAAGCCCCAGGGATCCAGTTTGTTGACCGTCCCGCGATAGGGATAGTCGTCGACCCCGGCGGCGCTGACCGAAAGAGCCGGAACGCCAAGCATGAGCACCGCCGCTCCCATGACTGCCGACAACGCCTTGCGCACGCTGAACCTGTCGCGATCCATTGGGTTGATGCCACCTCTCCATCGCGCGCGTCGCGCGCTATTTGTCTCCCCTGTCCGCTGTCGATACAACGGAGGGTCCACGCTGATGGCATCGGCCGATCCGCGATCGTTGTTATTTGGTCGCAGCTCTGTTGGCCGCCGTCACCGGCTCACCAACAGATCGTGTCATCGCGCGGCGGGCTTCCCCATGTCCGGATGATCTTGAATCAGCTTCGGGCGCGCCCAGTGGTAAACGAGCAGCGACCAGCCCCAGCCCAGCAGGAGCCCGGCCAGGACATCGGTCGGGTAGTGCACGCCAAGGTACACCCGCGACCAGGCAACCGCGATGGCAATCGCGACGCCGAGGGCGATGGCCGCCTCGCGCCAGCCGCGGGCCAGGCCCTGCGAGAGCATGATGCCGATCGTGAGGTAGATGGCAGCCGCCTGCGTCGTGTGTTCGGACGGGAAGCTGAGCGAGTGGAGCTGACTGAGGTGCTCGATCGTCGGACGCGGTCGCGCCACGATCAGCTTGACGGTCAACGGCAACAGGGCGCTGCCCGCCGCGATCACCACCAGCGCGATGTCGTCCGCCGGACGCCTCCAGCGACGGAGTAACACGAACGCCATCGCCAGTGGGGCGAGCAGGACGAATGACCCCGCCTCAGTCACAACCCGGGCGATCGAGGTCACCGTGGCGTCGCGACCCAGGGCAATCGCCTGCATGGCCTGCACCTCAAAGCTCGGCGCCCACACCCTTAGACCGATGCCGGCAATTGCGGTGACCAGCGACAGCCCCAGGAGGATTGCGAGGACGCGGACCGAAAACGCGATCAGCGCTCCCCGCTTACCGATGCTTCTCCTTGAAGCTCGCCGAGGTGATCACCCGAAGCCCGTCCGGCACGATTTCAAAAGTCCCTGGAAGCGTCCCCGCGATCTCGCCGTCGAGGGTGACGTCCATGGATCGTTGCGTCTTCACGCGCAATCGTGACACCTGGAGTGTTCGAAAGCCGCGGATCGGCCGATGCACGCCAAGGAGGGGATAGAGTGCTGAACGCAGCAGGCGGCGGATCGGCAGGTGCTCGATCATGATCACGTCGAGGGTGCGGTCATCAGGGCCTGAACCCGGCAGCTTGAGGCCAAGAAATCCGCCAAATATGGGCGCATTGATGACCGAGAGGTGGACGAGGCTCACCCACTCGGTCCCTCCCTCGTGCTCGATCTGGCACTTGAAGATCGGTCGTTCTTTCATAGCGGTCGCCATGGCGACCGCGTAGGTCAGGCGCCCGAATCGCGCGCGCAGGTCGGCCCGCGTCGCGAAGCGCGCGAACTGCACGTTGATCCCGGCCGCGGCCGCATGCACGAAATGCCGAGGCGGGTCACCATCGCGGGTGAGCTTGCCCGCGTCGACGCGGGACACCACGCCACGGGCTAGAAGTCTGACGGCTTTCTTTTCGTTCATCGGAAGCTTGATCGACCGGGCGAAGTCGTTCGAGGTGCCCAGCGGGAGAATGCCAAGCACGGCCGGTGTTGTCATGACCGCGTTGGCGACCGCCCCAACCGTTCCATCCCCGCCGGCCGCCACAACAATGGGTTGCTGGGAGCCGTTCTTGCGGAGCAAATCAGGCAGGCGCTGAAGGTCGTCGACCCCGATCTCAGCCATCACCTCCAGCCCACGGGCCGCCATCTCCTGCCGGGCCCGCTCAAGCTTTTCTTTATGCCCGGCGTACGGGCTGACCACCAGGATCAATTGTTTGGTTCCCGCCCGTTCCATCGTGGGCGCTGGGGCCGGCGGATTCCACCAAAGCTCGACGCGGCGGATCAGCGGGCCGCCGGCGAGCCCCATCCCGACGCCGATCGCTGCGCCCGCGAGAACATCGAAGGGAAAGTGCACCCGAAGATGCACCCGCGAGTAGGCGACGGTGGCCGCCAGGGGAACCAGCCCGACCCCCAATCGCGGATCCTCGAGCCCAACCCCGGTCGCGAAGGCGAAGGCCGACGCCGAGTGGCCGGAGGGGAAGGAGAAGCTGCCCGGCAGACTGACGGGCAGCGGCCGATCGCCCCGTCGGATCGGCGGCCGGTCCCGTCTGGCGATGTACTTCAAGGGCAGGTTCACGAGCGTCGATGTGATGCCGATCGAGACAAGGCCACGGCGGGCGGCCCGCCGCCCTCGAGGACCACCAAGGACCGCGATCAAAGCGGCGATGCCCATCCAGAGAAGGGATCGATTGGCTGTGTTGCTCAGTTGCTTGAGGCCCATGTCGACGAGCCGCCGTTCCTCTCTCGTCAAGCGGTGAAAGAGACGCCGGTCGAAGGCGTCAAGGCGGGCTAGCCAGCCGGTCATTGTTCCCTCCCCCTCCGGGAGAGGGCGGGGTGGGAGCTCAAGCTACCGGCACACGTAGACGCGGCCGTGTGGCCCGTTGACCCATCCGCACCACCGCGGGGAGGGTTTGACCGGCAGCGGCGGCTGATAGACCTGGACGGGCGACGGCGGCTGGTAAAACTCGGAGACCTCGCGTGGATCGCTTGGCTGGATGGGCGTTCCAGCAGCCAACAGTTGGCCGACAGTGACGAACTGGTATCCACGCCGCTGGAGCTCCGGGACGAGCATGTGGAGCGCCAGGCCGGTCGCCGGCGCGTTCGCGCGTCCATGCAGGTGCATCACGACGATCGAGCCCGGTTTGACCTCGGAAAGTACCGTGGAGACGATCTGCTGGGGATGGGTGTTGAAGGCGTCGATCGAGTTGACGTCCCACTGAACCGGAATGAGGCCGGCCGCGTGGACCAGGTCCAGCGCGGTCCGATCGTAGCAGCCGCCTGGAAACCGGAAGTACTTCGGCGTCACGCCCGTCGATCGCTCGATCGCCTGCTGGGCGAGCTGAATCTGGCGGGCCTGTTCCGCCCGGCTCACGCCTCCGAGCCGGTAGCAAGGCGTGTGAAAGGCGGGGTGAGAGTAGCTATGGTCGCCAATCTCGAAGATCGGATTGGTCGCGAGCTGGCGTGCGAGGGTCGGGTAGGCCTCCGCCCACATCCCGGTCATGAACAGGGTCGCGTGGATCTTTTGGGACTCGAGGAAGTCGAGGGCGTCTCTGTTGATCCACACCGTGCCGGCGCGCGCGGCGGCCGCCATCTGGGCATTCATATCGAGGTCGAAGGTCAGGGCGACCAGCTTGATGGTCGTGGAGGCGCCCAGGACGACTCGGGGAACCGGCGTTGGTAGGCCGCTCCCGATCACCCGGGGCCCGGGACGCGGGTAATCGCGGCGATCGCTCTCGGCGGCAAGCGCCACCGTCGGGGCGGCGATGACTGGGGCGCGGGGAACCCGGTTGAACGAGGCCGTGGCAGCCAGGAGCAACACAACTACGGCCGCGATCGCCCCTCGCCTCACCATTCCGTTCCTCACGCTAACTCAACTGTATTAACAAACGGCTAAATCGCGCACCCCATTGATCTATGAGTCGGCGGAGCCTGGGGCGATGGCAGCGACTAGCGCCAGGTCGCCGGGCCTGACCGACTTCGGATCGAACTTCCGAACGTTGGCCGCCATCTTCGTGAGCGCCTCGGCCATCGACATCGGCGGGGCCGCGTCCTTCTTGCGGGACGGGGGGACGAAACGGACCGGGTTGATCCGCGCCACGACCACGGCCCGGAGGTAAGGGCTTTTCATGCCTAGCGCCTGCATCGTCTTGACGTGCGCGGCGACACGGTCGTCGATGTCCATGATGCGCACCGCCCATTGCTCGCGCTGTCGGAGGGCCGCGGGCAGCGTGCTGTCGAGGAAGCGGTCGACCTTGTTGAGCACGGACTGGTAGGAGGAGCCGGCAAAGCGCGAGCGCTGCGCGTAGGCGCCGCCAAGCGTCAGGAAGACGGGGGAATCGAACGTGAGCGCATGCTCGGTCTCCTTCGAACGAGGTTGTTCCTTGGCGAGCTGCCGCGCCATGCGGATTACCTCGAGGCTGCGGTCTCGCAGGTTGTGCGCCTTCTCGGTGTTGAGCGCGAGGATGCGGAAGGCCAGCTTCTCGTCCGGCACCAGGAGTGCGGTAACCGAACGCATCCCCAGCCGGCGTGCTGCCTCGAGGCGATGCCGCCCGTTGGGCGACCAGAAGCCGTCATCCGACGGCACCGCGATCACGGGATCGAGGAACAGCCCGGCCGTGCCGATCGCTTCGGCCAGGCGGCTGGCGTGGGCCTTCGAGAGGTCGCGCTGAAACGGGGTCGCCACCACTTTCTTTATGGGGAGCGACGCAAGCACGAGCGCCTGTCCCGCGAAGGGGTCCCGATATGCCCCAACCACGACGCCTCCCTGCTTCTGAACCTGCGCGACCAGCCCCGCGACGTCCTTGCTGGTCTGGTCGATGACGCTCTCGCGAGCCTCAGGCCCACGCGCGGCGGCGGGCCGGCGTGAGCGAGCGGCTTTCGTTGGTGCGTTCCGTGGCGCCTTCTTCGCAGCGGGCATACGAGCATCGACCATCCTAGGCCACGCCCGCGAGATTTGGAGCCCACATCCGGATTTGAACCGGAGACCTTCGCCTTACCAAGGCGACGCTCTACCACCTGAGCTATGTGGGCTCTGGTATTGGGCAGAGGAGGATTCGAACCCCCGAAGGCGCTAGGCCAACTGATCTACAGTCAGTCCCGTTTGACCGCTTCGGTATCTGCCCGACCGCGTGATTTTACCGGTAATCGCCCGATGGGCAAACTTCGCTGGATTCTGTGGCCGGGGCTCATCAGCCCAGGGGTGCCAGCTCACTGGAAGGCGGTCGCCACCAGCGGCGCGCTGTTTAGTCAGGCCTCGTCAGCAGTTCGTCCTGCTTGATGAAGAGCCCGGTCATCCGGAAGAAGAAATAGAGCCCACCAGAAACCAGCAGCCAGACGAGCAAGGCGAGCAGCAGTGCGAGTACCGGGTTGGTGGGGAGCAGGTGAAGGGCGGTGAACGCAAAGGCGCCGAGGCCGAAGGCGCCGAGGACACCACCGCTGGCGTCGGCCCAGGCTTTGGCCGTTCCCTCCTTCTTCTCGATCAAGGTCAGGGTCGCGGGAAGGACGGCAGGGAAGGCGAGGAAGAGTCCGCCGAGCTTGGGGCCGAACACAATTCCGGCAATGGCTGCGACAAGCGCAATGCCCGCGCCGAAGGCAAAGCGGATCAGCATCTCCGACGGTTTGGCTTTGGAGAGTTTGGACCATTCGAAACCTACCGGCTCCAGGTCGTCCTCGAGGAGTTGACGTCCGTCCATTGCTAACGGCCAACGACGAGGTAGAGGCCCCCGGCTACGGCGAACCACGCCACCCACGCGACGATTGATCCGACCAGGGCGTGCAAGCGGTTGATGAGATACAGTGAGGCGAGGCAGTAGGCGAGCATGCCAGCGCTGCCTATCAGCATTCCCTGCGCGTAGGGGACGGTCCCCTGGGGGCCCTTCACAACCACGGTCATCGCCAGACTTGCTAGCGCCACGGATGGGGCGGCTGCGAAGACCCCGGCGAATCGCTTGGGGTGGCCGGCCTGGCCAATGAGTGAAAAGGCAACGACGGCGAGGCCGCCGGCCAGCGCTTTTAAGGCGATGAACGGTAGTGACATGCTACACTGCCAATATAAGCTTTCAGGTAGGTGTTGATAACACCAAGGGAAAGGAGGATTTTCGATGCCAAGGGGAGCCAGCCCAAAGCGGGAACGGCAATACGAGCACATCAAACAGAGTGCCAGAAAATCGGGACGCTACGGGGGTCGCGCTGAGGAAGTCGCGGCCCGAACCGTGAACAAGGTCCGAAGCGAGACGGGGGAGACGAAAAGCAAGCGAGCCAGCTCTAAGAAGCCGGCGACCAGCGCGAGTTCAAGCAAGTCGCGGACGGCCACGTCTCGCCCGACCAAGTCGCGCACGACCCGCTCGCAGAGCGGCGCACGCAAGTCCTCGACCAGCCGCTCGGGTGGCAGTGGGCGCCGGCGCCGTCCGTCAAGCAACGGCCGTGGCTTCGCGGGGATGAGCGCGCAACGCCAGCGGGAAATCGCCGCACAGGGCGGACGGGCGGCCCATGAGCAGGGAACGGCCCACGAGTTCTCGAGGGCAGAAGCCCGCAAGGCAGGCCAGAAGGGTGGCGAGGCGGTCAGCCGCAATCGCAGCCACATGGCCGAGATCGGACGACGGGGCGGGGAGCGCTAAACCCCACCCTGCCTTCCCCCGGCGGGACGGTGATTTGAAGCCCGATTCGCAATAGACTGGGCGTATGGCCACGACGGTCGAGCGCCACGCGGCGGCTCCCATCGTTGGTGTGCCGGAGCGCTTCAACGTTGCCGACTACCTGGTGGACCGCCACATCCGCGACGGGCGCGGCGGCCGGACGGCCATCCTCTGCGGTGACGAGTCGGTCACCTACGCGCAGGTCGCCGAGCGATCGAACCGGGTGGGCAACGGGCTGCGCTCACTGGGTGTCCGGCCTGAAGAGCGGGTCTTGCTCTTGCTGCTCGACACGCCGGCGTTTGCCTATAGCTTCTTCGGCACCCAGAAGATTGGCGCGGTGCCCATCCCCACGAACACGCTGCTGAAGAGCCAGGACTACCGCTACATGCTCAACGACTCGCGGGCAACGGTCGCGATCGTCAGCGAGCCGCTCATGCCGCAGCTCGCGGCCATCCCCCGCGATGAGCTGCCTTACCTGCGACATCTAGTCATCGACGGCGCTCCCGCCGCCGACGCGATCGGGTTTGACCAGCTGCTCGCGGCAGCCCCCACCCTCGAGCTGGAGCCGACCAGCAAAGATGATGCCGCCTTCTGGCTGTACTCGTCGGGCACCACCGGGTTCCCAAAAGGCGCCGTGCACCTCCATCACGACATCGTCCACACCGTCGAGTGCTACGCCCAAGGCGTGCTGGGCGTGACCGCCGCCGACCGAACCTTCTCGGTAGCCAAGCTGTTTTTTGCCTATGGGCTGGGCAACGCGCTCACCTTTCCGTTCGCCGCCGGGGCCACCACCATCCTCTGGCCGGGACCGCCCACGCCACCCAACGTTTATGCACAGATCGAGCGGCACAAGCCCACGCTTTTCTTTTCGGTTCCCACGAATTACGGCCAGCTCCTTGCTCATAAGCGAGATGGTGGCGCGGATTACGACCTCTCCGGTATCCGGCAGGCCGTCTCCGCGGGAGAGGCGCTACCTAAAGCGCTCTATGAACGGTTCAGCGATCGCTTCGGCGTGGAGATCCTGGACGGCATCGGCAGCACCGAGATCCTGCACATCTTCATCTCCAATCGATCGGGTCGAGTGCGGCCCGGCTCTGCCGGTGAGCTGGTGCCGGGGTACGGAGCTCGCATCGTCGATGAGGCCGGCGATGACGTCCCTGACGGAACCGTCGGCAACTTGCTGATCAAGGGCGATAGCACCTGCGCCTACTACTGGAACAAGCACGAACGGACCAAGGACACCATCGAAGGCCACTGGATCCGGACGGGTGACAAGTTCTCGCGCGACGCCGACGGCTACTACTGGTACGCGGGCCGTGCCGACGACATGTTGAAGGTGGGGGGAATCTGGGTCAGCCCGGTCGAGATCGAGAACACCTTGGTCGAGCATCCGGCGGTGCAGGAAGCGGGGGTCATCGGGCGCCGCGACGCCGACAAGCTGGAAAAGCCGATGGCCTACGTCGTCCTCGCCGCCGGTCATCAGGCTTCGGCTGAGCTGGCTCGCGAGTTGCAGGACTTCGTCCGCTCGAAGATCGCCGAGTACAAGCGACCGCGCTGGATCGAGTTCGTCGAGGCCCTGCCCAAGACCGCCACCGGCAAGACACAGCGCTTCAAGTTGCGCCAGTCTGCCTCAGAGGCGGTCTAGCGCCGCGTAGTAGCGGCCGACCGCGGGCAGGAACCAGGGCTTCTCGCGATAGAAGGGTACTGCTGGAAAGGACCTTTGCCAGCAGTCGGGCAGCTCGCCGCCGGCGATCCAATCGGCCGCGAGCTGGCCGAAATAGGTGGACATCGCCACCCCGGTACCGCAGTAGCCGAGCGCATAGGTAATCCCTTTGACACGGCCGATGTGGGGCAGGCGGTCGAATGTGAATCCAACCTTGCCGCCCCAGGCGTGCTCGACTGTGATTCCCGCGACCTGAGGGTGCACCCGGGTCATCGCGGCATAGAGCCAGTCGCGGACCTTCGCGATCGTGGTTGGCGCAAAGCTCGCCCGGCCGCCGAACAGGATCCGGTTGTCGCTGCTGAGCCGCCAGTAATAGAGGAAGTTCTTCGAGTCGAACAACATTCGCCGGTTGCGAATCGCGCTCTGGGCGCGCTCGGCGGAGAGCGGCTCGGTGGCAATGATGTAGCTGCCGATCGGGATGACGCGGCGCCGGACCGCCGGCAACAGTCCATCGCTGTAGCCATTGGTCGCGAGCAGCACGTCGCGGGCGGCGATCTCCCCCCGCGGTGTCGTCACGACAAATCCGCCTCGCCGCCGCCGATCGATGGCGGTGGCTGGCGTCAGGTCATATAGATGAGCGCCGCGATCATGAGCCAACCGGGCGAGCCCAGCAAAGTACTTTGCGGGATGGAGGCCCCCGCTACGTTCGTAGAGCAGCGCGCCGTGATATACGGGTGAGCCGATCTCTGAGGCCAGCGCATCCCGGTTCAAAAAGCGGGCTTCAACGCCGAATTCCTGGTTCAGCGTGCGCGCCTCGGTTTCAAGATGGGCGACGTGACCGGGCTTAAAGGCGAGGTGGAGATGGCCGGTCCGCGCGTACTCGCATTCGATCCGGTTGGTCGTGATGGTTTCTTCGACCAGGACGAAGGCGTCGAGGCTGGCCTGGTAGAGCTGCCGACCCCGGTCACCGTAGCGCTTGAGCAGTGCACCGGGACCCGCCTTGAAGCCGGGATGGACCATGCCGCCGTTGCGGCTGCTCGCGCCCCAACCGAGCTCGTGCGTCTCGAGGAGCGCGACCGACCGGCCGCGCCAGGCCAGCCTCGCCGCGGCCATCGTTCCGGTGTAGCCGCCGCCCACGATGACCACATCCACTTCCGCCGGCAGAAGGGCTGGGGTTTTCGCAGTAGGTGCGGCTTCCCGCCACCAATAGGGTTCCTCCTGGTAGCCGGGGGCGAGCGGCGTCAGGAGCGAGCCGCCAAAGGCTGCCGGCGACGGGCCAGCGCCTCGATCAATTCGGCGGCCCGGACCGTCCCTGGCGTGGCCTGGAGCCGCCTCGAAATGGTTGCCAGGCGGCTAGCCAGCGCCTGATCACCGGCCAGCCGGTCGATCGAACGAGGAGCTCGGCATCACGAAAGCCGTAAGGATGGAGACGGACGCCGAAGCCAGTCTCCTCCAGCCGCTGCGCGTTGTCGTGCTGGTCCCAAAAGAGTGGAAGGGCGATCATCGGCTTTCCGAAATGCAGGCACTCGGTCACCGTGTTATTGCCGCCGTGGGTGATCACGAGATCGACCAGCGGTAGGATGGAGGTCTGCGGCAGGAACTCGGCGCCGACCATGTTGCCGGCGAGGCGGAGTTCTTCGTGCTGCGGTCCCAGGCTGACGATGACCCGGTGGTCCGTCCGCCCGAGCAACTCGATCAAGCGCCCCATCAGTTCGGTGTCCGCCGAGCCAAGGCTCCCCAGGCTCAGGTAGATAAGCGCGTGCCCATCGCCCCAGTCGGGGAGCATGAATGGCTCATCCGTTGACCTGACCGACGACTCGAGCCGCTGCCAGGCTGGGCCCAGAGCGGTGGAGCGTTCGTAATCCATTTCGGTCGGATAGTTGTACAGGTTGAGGGAGGGCGACGCATACATGAACTGGCCGTCAGGCAGGGGTGGGCAACCATGGTCACGCAGGAAGGCGTCGAAGTCGTGGTGAAGCTCGACGTGGAGGTCGGTATAGATCCGGCGGAACCGCTCCCAAGCCCCGCGATCCGCGGTCGGCAGGCCGGAAAACACCGGCGGCAGATCGGGGTCAGGCATCTCGAGCGGGTTGCAGGACACAATGCGGACCCACGGCTGTCCCGTGGTGAGCACGGCGCCGAAGGCGACCACGTTGTCCTGGACGATCACATCCGGATTGACTGATTCGAAGATTGTCGTCAGCCTGTCGTTGACGTACATCGACCCGTCGATCAGCTCGCTCCAGATCGGCTTGATCAAGGTTTCGAGCTGGTCTGTGGTGGACTTCTTGAACTCGGGGGCGGTTTCGCGGATGAAGTCCTTCCAGAACTGGCCGGGTGCCTCCTCGACCTCTGGCCTCGGCTTGAGCCGCATCAGCGCCTCGTCGAATCCCTTGGCAGTGAGCGTGCCTTTAAAGGACTCCTCGATCACAAAGACGACTCGCGCGCCGCGACGCCTCAACTCCGCGCCGATGCCAACGCAGTTGTTGGTCGGGCCGTAGGCCCCCTCGGGAAAAAAGACGACGGTCGGCTGATGCCCTTCGATCTTCGAAGGATACCGCCCCGCTATTCCTCGACTTTTACCCCGTGCCAGACGGCGACGTAGTCCTTGATCTGGGCAGCTTCGGGCTTGGGAGACGGATAGAACCAGGCCGCATCCGCGTTCGTTTGACCATTGACCGCGACGCTAAAGTAGCTGGCCTCGCCTTTCCAGGAGCAGATCGTGTGCGTCTCGCTCGCCTGAAAGTGCTCGCGCTTCACGGCGTCGGGAGGGAAATAGTGGTTACCTGCAACGACGATGGTGCGATCGCTCTCCGCCAGGGTGGTTTCGTTCCAGATCGCCTTCATTCTTTCCCCAACAACCCTGTCGGGCGGCTAGCTTATTCCTCCGGCCGCCACCGGCGTGCGTCCCTTCTGCTCCATGATGGTCCACGAGTTGCGCGGCGGGCTCATCCACTACACCATCGAAGCCAGCATGGATCCGAAGTCGAAGGACCGTTGGCGTCCCTATGCGTGCGATCCCTCCGAGGTGGCTGCGCGCGTCAGCCGAGCTGCTTGAGCGCGCCCCCGTTACCTGGGTGATTCGAGGTCTCGCTTGACCCGGTGCCTTGCGGGACTCTACACTGACGATCTCAGATTGTTGAGTTTGGCGATCAACTGAGTCAACTATGTCAGCTGCCACCATTGAGACGCCGGTCTACGATCGAACGGCGCGCAAGGCGCACCAGTGGACGATGGTCGCCCTGGTCGCGGTTGGTCTGATCCTGCAGGGGATTGCCGGTGCGATCTTGCTGACCGTTGCCGGCGTCATCATGCTGGCCGGCCGCTTCTGGTGGCCCGCCGACGTGGTCCGGCAACTGGTGTGGCGTGTGCTCGAGCCCGCCGGGGTCCTCAAGCGTGACGACGTGCATGAGGATCACGAGACGCGCCGGATCGCGCGCGTCATCGGCGGCACCATCTGGCTGCTGGCGGCCGCGTCGCTGGTGGCGGGCAACCCGATCCTGGCCTGGGTGCTCACCCTCCCGATCGCGGTCATGGTGGCGCTTGATGCCAGCCTCGACTTCTGCGCGCTCTGCTTCATCCTGGCGCAGCTCAACCGGCGTAACATCCTTCGCCGGGCCTGAGATGGTCCAGCGCGCGCTCGTCCTGGCGGTCGCCGCGGCCCTGGTTGCCGTCATCGTGATCGTCGCCCGCTGGTGGTCAGCGCGTGGTGTGGTGGCCTTGCGCGCGGCACCGGCCGACGGCTTGTGGACGGCGCTTGGGGCCGCGCCCGACGGCCGGCCGTCGCTGGTTGTCTTTTCGACGCAGGGTTGCACTGTGTGCCAGACCGCCCAGTACCCGGCTGTCGAAACCATCGAGGCGGCCTTCGGCTCCGCCCTTCGCGTTTTGCGCGTCGATCTATCGCGGCATCCGGCCGCCGCCGCGGCGTTCAAGGTCCTGACCGCGCCATCCACCGCCCTCCTGACGGGGGATGGGCGGGTTGGCAGCTTCAATCACGGCTTCGCGCCGGCCGAACTGCTGACAGCGCAGCTCAGCGCGCTCGGCGCTTCGCCAGCGTCGCCGCAGTAACGTCGGCCGCCAACTCCACTAGCTCGCGAGGCGCCGCCATCGGGCGGCCGTCGCTCAGGCGCACCCAGACCCACTCGGTGAGCACCTCGGCGAGCAGCTCGCGTCCGGCCACCCGCTGGATGGTCGTCCGCCGAACCCCGCGCGCCCCTCTGACCAGCTCCACCTTGACCGTGAGCTCCACCTCGTCCCCGTAGACGGCCGGTCGGTGATAGGTGATCTCTGTCTGCCGGATGACCCAGCCGCCGCCGCGACTGACGGACCAGTCTCGACCGTAACCGGCCGCCTCGGCGTGCGCGGTGGCGACCTCCTCGGCCCAGCTGAGGTAAACCGCGTTGTTGACGTGCCCATTGTTGTCCAGCTCATAGCCGCGCACGGGCCAGCGGACCGTGAACGCGAGCGGATCGACCACGCGACTATTCTGAACGTCAGGATGATCCCGCCGCGATTTTTAACTGGCCCCGACCACTTTGGCTTTGATCTGGGCGCAAGCTCGCATCCCGGGGCTCGTTTCTACCTTGTGCCCCGCTCCCATCGTGCCGACCAGATTGAGGGCTTGCTGCGCCAGGCCGATTCCAGTCTCGAAAAGTGGCTTCGGACGGCGAAGAAACGTGGTGCGGGCATGCTCCGCCAGGGGGCGGATGACGTTCAGGTGGGATTGAAGAAGCTCAGCGCGCGGCTGGAGCAGGTCGAGCGCGAACGCACGGTCACCCCGCCCGAGCAACCGAAGCGGGAGCCGAAAGCGCCGGCGAGCAAGCCTACGCGCGCACGTACTGGCGTCGCGCGCAAGCCG
>JALYYE010000101.1 GCA_030946735.1 Candidatus Dormiibacterota bacterium | reverse complement strand
TCGTGATCCCGGCCTTCAACGAGGCGCTGCGGCTCCCGGCGACCCTCGATCGGGTAGAGCGTTACCTCGCCACGCTCAGCGTTCCCGCGGAGGTGATCGTGGTCGATGACGGCAGCCGCGACACCACGGTGCGGGTGGTCCGCGAACGCGCCGCCCGCTGGCCGCAGCTCTCGCTGGTGGTGTCGGAGCGCAATGGCGGCAAGGGGGGAGCCGTCCGCCTCGGCATGGCCGCTGCGCGCGGCCGCTACCGGATCTTCAGCGACGCCGACCTCAGCGTCCCCATCGACGACCTGGAGAAGTTGTTGCGACCGCTGCGCGCGGGCGCCGGCGTCGCCATCGCCTCGCGCGGGCTTCGCGATTCACAAGTGGAACTCCATCAGCCGTGGTATCGGGAGACGATGGGAAAGATCTTCAACCGTATGGTCCGTGTCTTCGTGCTCGGCGGTGTCAAGGACACGCAATGCGGCTTCAAAGCGTTCACGGCCGAGGTGGCGGAACGGGTCTTCCCGCAGCTACAGACGCACGGCTTCGGCTTCGATGTCGAAGTCCTCTACCGAGCGCAGCAGGCCGGCTACAAAATCGCCGAAGTCCCGACCCGCTGGATCAACTCGCCACAAAGCCGCGTGAATCCGATCCGGGACTCGACCATGATGTTCCTGGAGCTGCTCGCCATCCCGGGGCGCGTACGCAAGCATCCGACCCCTGCGGCCAAAGACGAGCAGCGGCAAGCCTCAGCCTGAATCAAAGTCAACTAGTTTGGGGTGGCACCGAGCCGCTTCGCAAGTTCATTCAGGACCGTGTCGGCATGTCGTCCGACCAGTTCATCTCGCTGCTTGCTTCGGGCCAGCGCATCCCGAAAAGCCGCCGCGTCGCGAACGATCGATGAAGCGCTGGCCTCGCGGATAACGTCCGAGACCACATTGAGCACAATCGTCGACTGCACGATGTCCGCCCCCTCAAGCAATTCCAGCAAGCGAGGCAACGCTTCCGGCGAGCCCAACAACCACACGGCACCGAGCAGCGCTGCTCGGGGTTGAAACGCCGTTTCTTTATTGAGTCGCTCATCCAGCATCGACCGCGACGTCTCATCGCCTCTCAGTCCAATAACGCGGACGGCGTTGGCCCGCACGGTCGGATCAGGATCGTCGATGGCTCCTTGCGCGAAGAGCAGGACTTGACGGCCATCGAACGCGGCAAGCGCCTCCGCGGCGCAGGTCCGAACAAGCTCGTCGCCGTCGCTTATCAGGAGGCGTCCAAGGCTGCTGATGGCCGGTTCGTATCGAAGGGCGCCGAGAGACTCGGCGGCGCATGAGCGGACGAAGGCCTCGCGATCGGTAAGCAACGGGAGAAGAGCCGCGCCATAACGGCTGGGAGCTTTGATCCCCAGGTAGCCGAGGCAGTCGGCGGCGCTGGACCGGATGGCATCATCCGACGAGCTCAGAAGGTCGGCGATAACCGGCGCCGCATGATAGGCGCGGGATTTCTGAGCCTCGACGATCGCCGGCGCCTGGATCGCGGGATCAGTCGACCGCAGGCGTTCCAACAAGTCGGAGGAAGTCATATATCACTCAACCGAGACCTTGCTTAGTTATCCAGCTGAACTCGGTAGATGGAGACTGTGCCCTCCTGAAAGATGGCGCGGAGGTAGGAGTGATCCGCCGGACGGAAGCCGGTCGCCGCTTCGTCGGAACTCCAGTAGAGCAGCGTGATGCCATTGTCATGAAGGAAGGCCCGGACCGTCGCTTCCGGCTCGTTCGGCTTCAACACCTCGCCAACGTTGCGGATCTTCTGGAAGTAGTCGAGGGTCTCGCTGTAATGGCCGACGTACACCGGCACCCCCGACCACGCGGGGAGCAGCTGCCCGGCCCCCGGTGAGGAGACGGCCCGGTCGCCTGGCTGATGATGCGCCGACAGCCACTGCATGGCGCGCCAGGTATCGCCGCCGACATAGGCTTCCGCGAATGCTCCTGACGCGAAGCGCAGCGCGATGGCGAGCACGATCGCGGACGAAAGGCAGCAAACGGTGACGAGGACCGCCTCGATCCGTCGGGCACGAGCGCGACGAAGGCGGGACGTCAGCGTCCGGATTCCGACCGCAGCCAGGATCCCGATCGGCACGTAGAGGGCATCGAGCAAGCGGCGCTGAATGTTCGCGATGTTGGGCAGGTAGAGCAGCGCGAGCACCAGCGGCGGCCAGACGAGAAGGAGTGCGAGGCAGCGATCCCGACGTCGCCACGCGATCACCATCCCCGCAATGGCCGCCAGCAGCGGAACGCCCAGGCTTATCGCCAGGCTGACGGGGCCGGGCGCCTGATGCCGCCACTGGCGCGCCCATTCGGCGATCGTTGGATCGCGGAAGAGGATCCAGGCGTTGTAGGCGAGCAGCGGAACCGTCGCGAGGAAGGGCACCGCCTGCGCCGCCACCGACCGAATCGACGGCCGGACGCCCCAGGTCACCAGTACGCCCTGATACGCGACCCAGATGAGGCCGAGGACCGGGATCATCTGCGGATGAATCGCGGTGAGCGCAATGAGCGCGGTAGACGCCAACGCCATCGGACGCCAGGAGGGCGATTCGGCGATGCGGAGCAAGCCCAGCAAGGCCGTGATGATCAGCGCCGTGGCCCAGGCAAAATGCGGGATCGCCAGGATCGAGTACCAGCCGCTGATCTCCGGAAGGTGGAGGTCGAGCGCTTCCACCCGGCCGCCCAGGACTGAGGGATTGCCCAGCGCCTGCGCCAGAAAGCCGGCGCCCGAGCCCAGGATGACGAGCACCAGCGCCAACCTGCGGAACTCCGCTGGTAGCAACCGGCGGCAGAGCTGGTCGGCGGCGATTAGCAGCGCGATCGCCCCCGAGATGCGGGCCAGATGATAGGTCGCAATCAGTGGCAGGTGAAGCAGCGCCGCGATGTGGCCGAAGAGCAGGTAGAAGGAGAACAGGAAGACGCCGCCGTGCGGCTCGCTGGTATAGGGGTCGTTCCAGAACCATGAGCCGTCGGCACCCTGCCGCATTTTCGCGAGGTAGGTGGTGGCATCATCGGCGATGAAGAAGAAGCCGGCGAAGTGATGGCCGGGTGGGGTCGCGAGGTAGGCGAGCAGGTAGGGGAGGAGAGCGATGATCGACACGAGGGCGGCGAACACGAGCGCAAACCGCGGCCAATGACGTGCCTTTTGCACCGGCGGCGTCGCCGGTCGCTTCAGCGGGAGCGCAGCAGCCATGGTGCCAGTAGAAAGAGGGCAAGAGTCCCGAAGAAGAACGCGTTGGCGACGACGAAGACCGCCGGATCAGCGGTCTGCGCCGCGCGAAATCCCGGCTGATTGAAGGCGGGACCGACCGGCCAGCGCGCGACAACGCTGAAGACGAGGAGCAGGGCAGCCACGGCGATGGTGGATGGCAGCGGCCAGCCGCGGTCGGCGATGGCGATGACGCCGAACCAGATGACCGGCAGTAGGATCACCAGATGGTGGGGCCAGGTGACCGACGACGCGAGCGGCAACAGCGGAAGAAAGGCGGCGGCGCGAGCGATTGCCGGCTGACGGTGAGTCCGTACGAGCCATAGACCGATAAAGCCGATGATCAGGATGGCCGGCAGGAGAGCAATCCACGGCACAATCAGCCAGGGTTGCGTGTAGGGATTGACCGTGGCAATGCGCGCCATGACGCCCTGCAGCGATTGATTGGCATAGATCGCCGTGCCTTGAGCTAGCGCGGGTAGGACCTGTCGAAAGAAGATCACCGTGTCGTCGAAACGCCAGAGCGCGGTGGCAGCCGTGACCACGGTGAAGGTGCCGAGCATCCAGGCGGCCTCCCGAATGCGGCGGTCGATGAGGAGCCAGGCGAGCAGGATCAGTGGGGTCAGCTTGAACGCGGCCGCCCACCCGAGCGCGGCTCCGGATCTCGGCTTACCCTGCACGATGTCTGCGATGCCCGCGGTCACCAGCAGCAGCACCACGAGGTTGGCCTGGCCCTGCACGGCGTCGACCCAGAGTGGATAGAAGGTTACCGTTGCACAGATGATCGCCGTGACCGCCCAGGCCGAGGGGCGTAGCCAGCGGAGCGTCATGATAAGGGTCGCGGCGAGGGCGGCCTGCCCGATGAGGAGCCAGACGACGTTGGCGGCCGCCGTGGGAAGCAGCGCCAGCGGTGCCACCAGGAGGGCGAAGACCGGCGGATAGATGTAGGCGGGACGCAGCGCCGGGTCCGGGAAGGGATGGTGGAGGAACGGGCTATACAGGGCCTGGCCCTGCCAGACGGCCCGCCCCGCCGCCAGATAGGCATCGAGGTCCTGGTGGTACACGCCGCCCTGGACGAGGACCAGGGCGTAGAGGGCCAGCGCCGACCCGACCAGTGCGGCCTGGGCGACAAATGCCGGTCGAACCTTCCGGACGGCCGGGGCGGCCGTGCCTGCCGGGGCCGCGAAGGGAGGCGTCGACACTGCCCCGCTATAACGAGCGGGAGAAGGGGTTCCTCACACTCGGCGTTACACCGTCGTCATGGCTGGCGCCCCCTCGCCGGCCGGTGGACTTCGGGCGTCAGTGACCCGGGCCGCCGCCCGGCTGACCACCCCCATCGGGTACCTCGGCGTCCTCGGCGGACTGCAGGTCGCCTTGCTCTGGGTGCTTCGCGAGCGCTACGGGATCTGGCTTGCGCTGGCCGCGACGGCCGTCCTGGTCGCCCTGCTTCTCCTGCTTCGCGCCACCCCGCAGCACTGGGGCGCCAAGCTCCGTGGCATCTCGCTGCTGGCTCTGCTGACCGCCGTCGGCCCCACCCTCATCGGTATCGTTCAGCGCCCGCGCATCGGCTTGACGATGGAGCACGATGGCATGCTCCAGCTCGAGTCCGCCATCGAGCGTGTGCTCAAGGCGCAGCCGATCTACGGCGTGGACTGGTCCAACACCCCGATGGCCGCCTTCGGCTGGGACCTGACACCCGGCCCCAACCCGGCCCTGCACCACCTGGCCTACTACCCGCTTACCGTCCTTAGCGGCGTTCCCTTCCGGCTTCTCACGGACGCGCTCGGAGTGCCCTTCGACTATCGCATCGTCCTGATCGCTTTTGCCCTCCTGGGGCTGGCAGCGATCATCGCGCTGCCGATCAGTCACGAGCGCCGCTTCCTGCTGGTCACGGCCGTGTATGCGAGCCCATTGGTCACGCTGTTCCTCTGGTCGGGACGCACCGACATCGAGTTCCTCGCGGTCGTGCTTCTGACGCTCACCTTGCTCTCGCGCGGTCATGCCACACTCGCCGCGGCCGCGCTCGGCATCGCCATCGCGCTGAAGCCGTTCGCCTGGGTCGCGCTGCCTTTTTTTCTCCTGGTGCTCGCGGTGCGCTGGCGTGCCGGCCACCGTCGCGGCGAGGTCATCGCCTGTCTCGCGGCGCTCGCGCTCACCCCGGTCGCGACGGTCCTGCCCTATTTCCTCGCCAATCCCGGCGCGTTCTGGACTGACATCGTGCTCTATACCAGCGGCGGGGTTGCCGACGCCTATCCCATCGCTGGTTACGGATTGGGCGACTGGCTCTACACCCTTCATGTCATCACCCGGCGGACGGACCGCTTTCCCTTCGTGATCTTCCAACTGGCGGCCGTCCTACCGGTTTTGTGGCTGACGGCGCGGGCTTTCCTGCGCCGGCCGACGATGGCACGCTGGATGGGCGGCTATGCGTGCCTGTTGTTCGCCTTCACGTTCTTCGCCCGCTTTTTCAACGATAACTATGCCGCGGTCGTCATCACCCTCCTCCTCTGTGTGCTCCCGCTTGGCAACCTGATCCTCGCCCCCACGCCGGCCGGCACGGCCGAGCGTCTGGCGGCCTGATGGCGGTCGCCCCGCAGCAGTGGGAGGCTGTGCCCGCCGCTCCGCGGCCGCGGGTGCTTGCGCCCGGCTGGCGTTGGCCCGCCGTGGTCTCCGCCGTCATTTCCCTGCTGACGCTGCCGCCGATCCTGCTCGCCGCCCTTCGCGCACCGTCCGCCAGCGTCTTCCCGGGCTATGTCGTGATCGCGCGCGACGCCTATGTGTACCAATCCATGTGGCGCGCCGGCTGGCAGGGCGCCTGGCTGTTCCATCCCACCTACACCCCGGAGGCATTACCCGGGATCCTGCTCTATTCGTGGTACCTGTGGCCGGGCCACCTGGTGGGCTGGGCGTCAGGACCCTGGCTCTATCACCTGGCGCGGCTGCTGGCGGCCGCGGCGCTGCTGGCCGCGATCAATCTGCTGGTCAGGGAGCTCTTCCGGCCGCGGGTGCTGCGGCGCTGGGCCTTCGGGCTCTGCGTCCTCGGGGGCGGCATCGGCGCATTGCTACCGCGCGACATCCACCTGGGACCGCTTACGACCCACGCGACTGAGATGAGCTCACCGGGAAGCAGCGTCGCGGACCTGATCTCCATGGCGCCGCATCTTCCCTGGGCGCTGGCGCTGCTGTGCTGGACGATGGTGGTCGCGCTGCGGCTGCGTCATGGCGCCGATCATCGGCTGGTCATCAGCGGTGTGCTCGCCGTCATCGGGCTGCAGCTGATCTATCCGCAGCTGGCGCTCCTTGCCCTGGTCACCATCGCGGGCTGGGCGCTGGTCCGCAATCAGCCACGAGCCGTCGGCTTTGTGGTCGCGGCCGCACTGGTCCAGCTGCCGTACCTTGGCTACCTGCTCTGGGTCTGGCAGACGAGCCCCGACGCCTTGCGCGTCGTCCGAAGCTCGCTGGACGTGGGCGACCCTTTCGGCTTCGTGGTGCTCTCGCACTTTGTCGCCAGCGGACTCATCGTGATCGCCGTCATCGGTCGGCGGCTGCGTGGCGACCTCCTACTGCCCGCATTCTGGATCCTGGGAATGACGGTCTTCATGTTCGTCCCCGGGATCAGCGGCACCCTCGGCCGCAGCTTCATGGCCAGCTCAGTGCCCTTTGGCCTGTGCGCGGCACCCGGCTTGCTGCTGCTGCTGCGCCGGGTGCCCGCGGTCGCCTGGCGGCGCCGGCTGTTGGTGATGACGCTGGCCGCCTCGAGCTTCTACGGGATCTTCAGCCTCGCACAGCCGTACTGGATCGCCGCCTTGCGCCTCGATCCGCGCGCTGAGTATGAGAGCCGTGCCGAGGCGGCCTTGCTGGCGCGCCTCGCGCCGCACGTGTCGGCGCACGACGTTGTCCTGACCACCTACCTCGACGGGATCTTCGTCCCCGCACAGACGAACGCGCGCGCCTTCAACGGCCACCCGGAGATGACAATCGATGCTCGCCGCAAGTCGGATGACGCGCTTGCTTTTTTTAGCACCTGGAGTGGGGCCCGGCGGGCGACGTTCCTGCAGGCGAACCGTATCACCTATGTGCTGACCACCGACCCATCGTTCGCCGCTCGGCTCGCGCCAGATCCATCCCTGGAGATGGTCGATCTTCAGGGCACGGCCGCGATCTTCCGGGTGCGGCCTTGAGAAGGCCGGTGGATCGCGCGATGCTCGCGGTGACCGTGGCCCTGGCCGCCGCGGGACTGATCGTCGTCCTCTCCCAATCCCCGGTATCGCGACTGAGCTCCGACTTCACTATCAACTACAGTGCGGGTGTCCTCGTCCGTGAGGGCCACCTCGCGGCTCCCTACGACCAATCGCAGCTGGCCGAGACGATGCGCCGGGTGGCTCCCAACGGGGCGATCGATCCTGGCCTGCCCTTCAGCCTGCCGCTGGCCGCCGCCTTGCCCTACGCGGTGGTCTCGCTGCTGCCGATCGAGCTAGCTTTCCGGCTCTGGCAGCTGCTCACCATCACCCTCTTGCTGGTCGCGGTCGTGCTGCTGCAACGCGCGGCTCCTATACGGCCCTCTTCGACATCGCTGGGCCTGGCGCTGTTGGGGCTGCTGGCCGCCGTCCCGACCTGGGCCACCCTGACCGAGGGACAGCCGACGGGATGGCTCTTGCTGGGGGGTGCCATGGTGATGTTGGCCGTGCGCTGGGAGTCGCCCATGTTGGCGGCCGGCGCCGGGCTGCTGCTCGCGGTCAAGCCGCAATATCTGCCCGCCTACCTGGCCGTACTCTTCGCAGCCCGGCAATGGCGATCGCTCGCGGCGGCGGCTGTTGCTGGCGGGTTGCTCTTAATGAGTCCGCTGGCCGGCGGCGTTAGCGGCCTGAGCGCGATGATCCACAACGCAATGAGCGCGAATCAAGCGGTCGCCGTTCGGTTTAATGAGGCCTGGGTCGGCGTTTTCGGACCGGCGCTTCCGCCGCGCGCCGCAACCATGTTGGCGATCGTCCTCTACCTGGCAGTGCTTGTGATGCTCTGGATGCTCGCCTGGCGCCGTCCCACTTCGGTGATTGGCTTCGCGACTCTCGCGGGCGCGCTCACCGTGCTCGTCTCGCCGCACGCGCTGCCTCATGACCTCTTGATCCTGGCAGTCCCGGCCTGGCTGGCCATCGTGCTCTACCGCGCGGGCGCGCTGCCAAACCCACTGCCGGGCCTACTCGCGATCGACTTCGCGCTTCTGGTCGACCTGCGTGGCCTCGAGATCCCGCTCGGACCGGTCGCCATCACGGCGGCCCTCGTCTGGTACTGCTGGCAGTTCAGGCAGCGGGCTGAACAGCGGCGCCGGCCGCCGATTGGTCGGGCCGCCTGAGCGACGCTCGCTGCGCCTCGAGCCGCAGCATCTGCAGTAGCAGCGTCCATAAGAGGAGCAGGCCGACCAGCTTGACGGAGGTGCCGGCCAGCACCAGCGCCGCGTCGCTCACCGAGTGGACCTGCATGTCGGCCGGCAACGGAAAGGCGCGCCGGTCCATCCAGCACATGACGTAGGCGCCGAACAGCCACCAGCCGTAGCGCGCGCCCGGCCGGCGGACCGTGATCCAGGCGATGCCGGTGGCCAGTGGGAGTAAGAGAGTCACCAGGTGGTGCTGCCAGGTCACGCTGCTAACGATCAGCAAGGCGGTGGTCAGGGCCGACACACTGAGCCGGAGCGTCCACGCCTCGTCCTGCGCGTTTCTGGAAAACCAGAGTGTCAGCCCGATGACGATGACCGCGGCGGCGGCGATGACAACTTTGGCGACCGTTTGGGTCGCCGAACCTAAGAGAGTCGGTGCGAGCTCCGCGATGCGGCTCACCAATCCGTCGACCGATCCGTTGTCCCAGTTGGCCGTCCCCAGGCCGATGCGGGGCAGCACGACGGTGAAGAATTGCCAGCTGCCGGGCGCCGCCAGCATGCTGACCAAGGTAAGCGCGACCAGCATCGCGCTACCCACCAGGGCGATGCGCCAGCGGCCCAGCCGCGCGAACAAGGGGATCAAGAAGATCGGCGAGACCTTGAGCGAGGCGGCGGCTGAGATGAAGGCGCCGGCGAGACCCGTGCGGCCTCGCAGCGCCGCCCAGAGCGCGGCGGTGATCAACAGCAACCATACGGTCGCGACCTGCTGAAACTTGAAGTTGAGGTAGACCGGCATGAAGCCGAGGCTGGCGAGCAGCAGCAGGCGGCGGCCAGCGCGGGTCAGCTCCGGGTGGATGCGCAGGATGAGGAGCAGCGAACCGAAAAAGGCGGCCTGAACGACGATAAGCCAGATGCGTGCGGCGGCCAGCAGTCCCAGTGAGCTCAGGGGCGCCAGCACCAGCGCGAAGAAGGGCGGATAGATGTAGGCGACGACCCAGGCCTGTGTCCCCCAGGAGCGCTTGAAATCGGCGTAGATGTCCGTCCCATGCGCCGCCGCCTGGGCGCCGCCGAAGTAGTTGACGAAGTCGAAGCGCAGGCTTTCCGGGGTCAGGGTCAGCCACTGGAGGACGGACCAGATGACGTAGTAGGCGCCGACGCCGAGGGCGAGCGTCAGCAGCACGCGGTCGCGAAAGGATGGCTCGTACAACCTCCGGATCGCGTACCAGCGCTTCACGCCGCCCGCGCCTCCGCGACGACGACCGCCCCCGAGGTCACCACCCGGCGATGCCAGGCCAGCAGCAGCAGCGCGATGGGGATAGCTGTGAAGCCGTTGAAGAAGCCGGCGTGCCATCCGACGAAGTAGGCGAAGGGAACGATGGCGAAGGCCCAGACGGCGACCTCCGTGGTGGCATGCCGCCAACCGCGCAGGTCCGGCGCGAGGAGGAGCGCCACCACCGGAAGGAGGAGGATGGCATCGAAGGAGTGGACGTAGGGGAGCAGCACGAACCAGAGCAGGAGAACCGTCAATCCCCTGGCGAAAGGGGTTCGGACACGACGCAAGGCCCAGGCGGCGTACGCGCATCCGGCGAGGACCACGAGCGACAGGACGATGGTCTTAACGGGGCCACTCAGCGCCGGGTAGTAGAAGCTATGAATCGAGGCGATGTCCGGCTGCGGTCCCTGCACCGAGCGCCAGTGCGAGAGGATCTCGGACGGCCAGTGAATGAGAACGCCCGGGAGGGCCAGGGCTGCGGCAACAAAGGCCACCACACTCCCGGCCGCGAAACTGATCAACAGACGGCGGCCCGCGGGAGGCTCGAGCAGCGCGACCACGACAGGCAACGCCACGCCAAGATTCGGCTTCAGCCAGACCAGCGTTAGCGCCAATCCGCCGGCTACCGGCTGTCCACGCGCGGCGAGGTACCAGGCCGCGGCGAAGCCGAGGAACACCAGCGCACTCACCTGGCCCTGGAAGACATTGAAGAAGGCGATGGGGGACAGGGTCGCGAGCGCAACGGCGATGCCCCGGCGCCTCACAGGCCAGCCGAGGCGCGCCAGGATGAGCCAGCTGCCGGTCGCGATCGCCAGCAGCATCAGGGCAGCGAAGATCGGATAGACCAACTGCCAGGGAAGCCCGGCCAGCGGCTCGAGCGCGAGCGCCAGCCAGGGACCCTCGGGATAGGGGAGGAAGTCGTAGTAGGTCGTATCGCCCGGAGCGGCGTGGGTGGGTGCGTTGTAGAGCGACTGCTCGGCGCGGCTCAGCGCCGTCCAGTCATAGGGGTCGCCGCCCTGCGCCGCCACCGTGGCCGCCGCGAAGAACGCACGGAAATCCTGCCCGGCGCTGGGTGCGACGACGAGCTGGCGAGCGTAGGCCAGCACCAGCACCGCGGTGAAGATCACGAACAGCCGCTGCCGGCGCCGAAGGCCGCGCTCCGCGGCCGTCATTCAAGTGAGGCGGCGGCGTAGGCCCGGTTCGCCGGCGTGTCGCGCATCATGATGGTGGCCTTGTCGAAGGTCTTGAGCTCGAACCAACCGCTGCCCCCGGGCGAATTGTGGATCTGCCGCAGCTCGGTAATGATCGGATCGGTCGAGCGGAAGATCACCCAGTTGATCTGGTAGCGCTCGAAGAGTTGCGCCTGGTCCGGTCCGAGCGACTGCAAGTGGTCGTAGTCGCGTAGCAACTGATCGCCGTCCAGGGCCGCGTCGCCGAAGATGAAAACCGGCTGCGTGGTGGTCCGCGCGTCGAGGCGGAAGATCAGGTAACCACCCCAGCCGTAGACGTTCAGCATGTGCCCCGGCGGCGGGTGCTGCTTGAGGAAGTCCGCTGCCTTGACGGGAAAGTCGCGGGCGACCAACTTGCCGTCGACGCGCTGCAGAAGGCTCGGCGCGCTGGCGAGGGCCACCACTGCCAGGATCAGCAGGATCAAGACGAGGTTGAGGGCAAACGTCAGCGGCGTGGTCTTCGGAACGCGCCGCGGCCAGCGGAGCGAAATACGTTCGCGCGCCTGCTGGGCGTAGTCCGCCAGCGCCGGCACGGCCACCAGCATGAACAACGAAAGGTTGCGCACCGAGTGCAGGGCGAGCCCGAGACCGACCAGCAGGAGCAACAACTGCCGTGGCTCGATGCGGCGAGCCAACGCCAGGCCGCCGATGAGCAGGAAGATCATCGCCTCGAAGGCGAAGATCTGGGACATCTGGAAGTTCGGGGAGAACCACTCGACGATCAAACGCTGCTGCTCAGCGCTGCCGCCCGTCTGAAACGGATACAGGTAGATGTCCCAGCCGTTGGGATTGATGATGGCGACTGCGACCGACGCGGCGAGGATCGCGGCCATCGCCCGCAGGCGGGGAAATGCGATAGCCCCCGGGCGCCGGAGCAGGTAGCGCGTGCCTTCAACAAAGAGCGCGATCCCGAGGATCGCGTAGCCGAGCACGAAGCCGGCGTGCAGGTTGACCCAGACCAGCATGACGGCGGGGAGCAGGTAGAGGGCACGGCTGCTGCCCTCGCAAAAGCGTTTGACCCACAGGTAGGTCAGGGCGGTCAACGCAAAGGTGATCATCTGGATGCGTGGCCCCCAAATCGGATTGGCCGCAGCCACTCCCAGGACCAGGGTCAGGCCGGCGATCACGAAATTCACCCGCCGATCGATTGCCCGGTAGACGAGGAGGAAGCCGGCGGCGGTGACAGCCCCGAACGCAAGGCTGACCAGCGGCAAGTGGCCGGCCGCGTAGAGGGCCGACATCAGGACCTCACTCAGCCATTCGTGCGTGATCCAGCGGTGATCATGGACGGTGAAGGTATAGAGATCCTGGTGCGGCACGGCGTGGTGGCTGAGGATCCAGTTCCCGGTCGTGAGGTGCCACCAGAAGTCCGGGTCGGTGACCGGCTGGATGGCGGCGATCAGCATCGATAGGAAGATGGCGATGGTGAAGAAGTGCGGCAGGTCGAGCCAGCGGACGGCTCGGTTCAGCCACCGATCAGGACCTGGCTGGAGCGGGAACGGGGCGGGGGAACGGGCCAGGGTTGCCAATCTACAGCACGAAGGGGATGAGCCGGCGGGTGTGCCGGGCATAGGCCTCGTACTGCGGAAAGGTGCTCCGGAGTACCCGTTCTTCGAAATAGGTGCGCACGATCTGCGCGCCGAGGAATACGGCGAAGACAACCAGGTGCAGGCTGAGCAGGGTTGGCAGCACCAGGCCGAAGCCGGCGATGATCTCTCCCAGGTAGATCGGATGGCGAGCCAGCCGGTACGGTCCGCTGGTCACCAGGCCACGCGCCTCGGGGACGATGCTGAAGCGCCGACCGAGGTAGCTCAGCGAGTATAGGGCCCAGATGATGCCACACGCCAGGCAGATGTCGCTGCCCACCAGAACCCAGATGTCGGTACTGCGACCCTGGCCCGGGACGAGAAAGAGGCCGTAGAGGACGAAGCTGCCGACCAGGGCGGCGGCCACCGCCAGCGGGTTGTGATCGCGGGCGATGGCCTTGCTGCGCATCGCGTAGATCACCACCAGGAATGCAAAGAAGGCGACCGTCAGGATTCGGTTGAGCAGGTACATGGCCTGCGTCCGATCCAGGGTGCCGTGGAAGGCGTTCTGGACGCCGGCGAAGGCCAGCTCCCCCTGAATGGCCACCAGGAAGCCAAAGACGCCGATAGGCAGCGCCCGTCCAACGATGAAGGACGCCCTGTCATTCATCTGGTATGGAGATTCAGCGTGAATTCGTCGATTTTCCTGCTATCATGGGGCCGCCAAACGGGGCTCCCGACAGAAAGCGAGGCCGTTTTCCGCAGTCCCAGCAGTCCTATATGAGTGCGATCCAGGCCACGGATGAGACCTTCGATCCATTCGTGTTGATTCATCAGTCGGTCAGCGCCCGCCTGCAGATCGTCGAGGCGGAGCTGGAGACGGCTGAGACGAAATCGAGGGAGCTGGAGGCGTCGCTGGAGCAGGTCCGGGACCAGGCGGAAGAATCGCGGGTGGTAGAAAAGCACCTCCTCAACAACCTCAAGCAGTTCTCCCCATCCGAGGTACAGGAGACCTTCGCCAATATCCGCGACTCGCAGCTCAACGTGGAGCGGGTACAGCTCGAATACGAGTTCCTCACCGCGCGACGTGCCGAGCTCAAGGACCAGGGGCAGTTCCTGCGGTCCGCCAGCCAGATCCTGGCCGACCTGCAGCGGATGTACGGGGAGAACGGCGCTCCGCCGACGGCGGCTGAAGGGGACAAGCAGTTCCGCGACGCGTCGCGGCAAGTGTTCCAGATCATCGAAGAGGAGCGGATGCGGATCGCCCGCGACATGCACGACGGGCCCGCCCAGTCGATGGCCAACCTCGTGCTTCAGGCCGAGATCCTGGAGCGGCTGCTCGACCGTAACCCCAAGCAACTGGTGACCGAGTTGGCGGAATTCAAGAACAGCGTTCGGAACGCGCTGGAGGAGACCCGCCAGTTGATATTCGACCTGCGGCCGATGACGCTCGACGACCTCGGCCTGGTCCCGACGCTACGAAAGTTCATCAAGGAATACGGCGATCGCTACGGCCTGGCCACCCGCTTCAACGTCGTCGGCCAGGAGCGCCGGCTGCCGGGCAACACCGAAGGAGTCCTCTTCCGGATCATCCAGGAGGCCCTCACCAACGTCCACAAGCACGCGCGGGCGAAGATGGCCGAGGTCACCATGAACATGCAGCCGTCGCGGGTCTCGGTCACCGTCAAGGACGATGGCCAGGGATTCGACGTGGCTCGTACTGAGGCCAACCTGCACAAGAACAAGAACCTCGGACTGCTCTCCATGCGAGAACGGGCCGAGCTGGAGAAGGGCACGCTGGAGATTCGGTCGCAACCCGGACGCGGGACTGAAGTCAAAGTCGAAATCGCGCTCCCCAAACGCTAGCTAGCTAAACCGCGCCGGCCTGAAGGCCGCTAGCGACTCGGCGGGCGGCTGATCGTAAGGGCGTCTGTAAGGCGAGCGTTTGCTGTTACAGGCTCGTCAAAAGTTCTTAGCCGTTCCTCTGCCCGGGATTCGTTGATTTGAACGCGGGCCAGTGTGAAACTGGGTCGTGTTCGATCTCTCCACAAGGAGGTGAAACTAGCATGTTGACCAACCTTTATCTCAAGCTTCGCGCTCTGCTC
>JALYYE010000099.1 GCA_030946735.1 Candidatus Dormiibacterota bacterium | reverse complement strand
ATCACGTCCATCGCTTTCGGCACCCGGTTGGGATCGAACGTGCAGTGCGGGTCCGCGCTCGCCGTCGCGCAGACGCCGAAGTTGTACGGCTGCGGCGTCGGCGCGAAACTTCGCGCCTGATCCGGGCTGAAGCCGTCCTGGCCGGTGAGAACCACGGTAAATCCCCAGCCGCTCGCCGGCGCTCCGCCCAGGCTGGCCGTGGGCACACTGAAGGTGATGAAGCGTGAGATTGCGTTGGCGCTGATGTTCACCGTTCCCATGGTGGTACCGTGCGCGTCGATGTAGCGCTGGCCGAACCCCTGCACCTCGACCAGGCGGCTCCATGCCGCGCCGGCCGCGATCGCGTAGTTGCGTTGCGGGAACGACGCCGCCGTCGAGGTGTTCGGCGCGGCGGCGGTCGGATCGTGCACATAGACGTCGACCAGCTGCGCACCCAGCGGGCTGCCGAACGTTGGCGAGAGGTCGCGCACCTTCAACTTGAAAGTGGTCGTCGCGCCATCCGGGCTTTCGATGACGCGGAACGCCTGGATGTCGAAGGCCCCGTCATGGAAGTTGTCGGATGTCGGATAGGCGTAGTTCCCCGGTCCGTGGTCATCGTTGCTCGGGTCGGTCAGATCGAGCAGCACCGTCCCCGGCGTGAAGTCGAAGATGATCGTCCGCTGCAGGTGCGCGGTCGCGCCGGAGGGGCTCACGGCGACGACGTTCAGCACGGTCGTGCCGCCGCTGACCGGAACGCTGAGGCTGAAGCTGCCATTCGGTTGCACTGGTCCACTGACAGCTGTCGTCTGGCTATTGCTGTCGGTATTCGTAGCGGCGATGTAGATCGTGTTGCCGGGAGCCGAGGTGCCCGTCACCGTGACCGGCGAGCCCGATACCGCCGAGTTGTTGGCAGGCGATGTGACGGTCAGGCTGGTCTGCCCCACCGGACTCGTCACGTAGCGCGCGGAGACCTGGGCGGGCTGCTCCAGGATTTTTCCCGCCGCCAGGTCGCGCATCAGCCGCACGTACTGAGCGGCCGACCAGGTCAAGGGAGAGGCACTCCCGGCTGCGCCGCCGTTGCGGAAGCCGATCGACGCCGTGGTCGGGTCGGTGCCGAACGGCGAGGCGCCGAGGTCGGGGCCTTCCCAGTCTTGTTCGGGGATGAGCCCGACGCCCGAGGCGCCACCGCGCATCGACTGAAGACGCCCGAGCGCCGACGCGGCCGACCCGCTCGCAATCTCGTATTCGCCGCGCTCGCCGGCGAGAGCCGGCCAGAGATGGCCGGTCCCCTGCCCCGTCGGAGCCCACGGCCGGCCGTCGCTGGCCCGGTCGCCGTAGCCGTCCCCGTTGTAGCGGTGGAAACCGGCGCCGGTCGACGTGGCGTCCTTGATCGTCGCGTCAACGACCGGCAATGACTGCACGATGGCCGGATCGGAGGCAGGCTTCAGGCCCAGGCGCACCATCTCGAGGAATCCCTGGTCGATAACAGACCGCTGATCCATGTCCGGCCCGCCGTTGCCGAGGTTGTAGGTGTAGGCGGAATTGGGATTGCCGTTCTTCGAGAGCCGAATGTAGTAAGGATGGTTGGCGAGCGGCCCATTGGTCGTGACCGCCCAGCCGGGAAGGCTTCGCTGCCAGTCGTCGGCCACGCCGCGCGCGATCGCCGCCGTCCGGCTGTCCCCATTGGCGTCGGCGAGGCTCGCGCCAGCGATCAGACCGGCTACCTCAGCCGCGATCGTCGAGGGCGAATATCCGCTCTGTTCCTCCCAGCGTTCCACGCCAGAGGCAGGGCCGTGCGCGATCAGGAAGTCGATCGCCGGCCGGAGGTGGCTCTGATAGAGGGCGGCGCTTCTCATGCCGAGCTGATCGGCCATGATGAGCGGGTAGGCCGCCTCGTCGAGCTGGCTGCCGAATGAGTCAGGAGCGACCCGGCCGTTGAGCAAGCTGTTGCGCGGCATCGACCCATCGGGCTGTTGCTGCCGGTTGAAGAGGAACGTGACCGCGTCGCGCGCCGTCTGGAGGTCGCCATCCGCCATCAGGCTGGTCCACGCCTCGTAGAGATCGCGCGCGAAGACTTCGCGGTACGAGCCGAAGAAGAGATTGTTGGGATCTCCCGCGGAGACCGCCTGTCCCCAGGGTGAGGCCAAGCTGGCCACGATCGCGCCGGGGTAGGTCTTATCCTCGCTGGCTTTGACCACGTTGGCGCTCATGTAGTACTCGTCTACGAGCCGGCGCCACCCCGCGCTCGTCGCGCCCACCATGCGTGCCGGCGGCTTGATCAGCGATGCGTCGTAGGCGTGCCAGCCGCCGTCGAACGATTTGCGCACACGGTTGAATCCGTCGACCAGTGACCCCCTGGCGGCGGAAACGGCCTCCGCCTGGGTGTTGCCGAAGGCGAGCGCGACTGTGACGTCGCCCTCCTGCGCGAAATCGAGCTGCGCGGTCTGGACCAGGTTGCCGTTGCTTGCCGTGTCGCTGGTGGAGGTCAGGGCGCGCGCGGTGTCGAGCTGAACCAATCCATCGCTGGCGCGGCCCACGAAGCCATTACTGACCTGGCTGAAGGGACGCGAGGCGTCGAGCGCGCTGAAGACCGGGACGGCGTAGGTGCGGTTGACCGCTTCCGTCGCGGTCCTGGTATCGAAGGCGACGGGAATGGCGTGACCGGTCGAGCTGTCGATCGTGCCCGAGTCTCCGCCGCCGTTACCCGATCCACCGCCGCCGTTGCCGTTGATGCTCGGGTCATAGCGGAGGTAAACGTGGTAGTCGGCGTTGTCGCCCTGCTGCGGCTCGAACTGGATATGCATCACCAGGCTGTTTCGCGCCGGATCGGTGACGTAGTCGGTCGTGATCCGGTAGCGTCCGCTCTTCGCCGTGGTGACGACCCGGCAATCGAGGGATCGGGCATCGCGTGCCTGGAGCGTGTAGGTCATGTCGCGGGTCTGCAGGTCGGTAAAGCTGTGCCCGTCCGTGACGACGAGCTGGAGAGTCTCGACGTTGGTGTTATCCGCGGTCGGGTAATAGACGTCGCTCAGCACGCCATTGGCGACCGTGAACCAGACCTTCGAGGTGGTGTTCCGGGCGGTGCCCAGGCAGTCTTTCCGAGCCAGGTCGAAATGCGCTAGATTTCCCGGCCCGTCCGCAGCCGCACGCGAAGCCCAACCACTGATGGGAGCGAGTCCGGCCGGCAGCATGGCCAGCACCAAACCCACCATAAGGCCCAGCCCGCGAAGTCGCCGCGCGCGTCGTGGAATCACCAGCCTCTCCCTCCCCGGTGGCTGCCGGAAACCCGCATAGACTAGCAGGCCGCACGACGGTATGAAGTTCGAGCGCGCGGCTCAGTGCTGCTTATCGAGCACCCGCCTCACGCGAGCCAGCTTGGATGGACTGGCGCCGGCTTTTCCCCGCTATATCCCTACCTGTCGGAAAAACAGTCGCCGGGCGTCATAGGAACATGGTGCCTGGCGACTCGACTGGCCTCTTGCCGAGCATGCCCAACGGCCTCACCTTCGCGGCCATGCGCCCGCTGGCTATCCCGCTAGCCCTCGTCTCCCTCGGTATCGGATTCGTGCTCTGGCGCTTCATGGGCGACATCCCGTCGGTGCTCAGCATGGGCCTCGAGGTGCTGACCGACGGACTTCGACATGGTGGTCGATCCGCACCCACCGCGGAACAGCCCATGGCGTACCCGGTCGATGCCGGCATCGACGCGATTCGCTCCGCCGATGCGTCATTCTCCGCAACGTCGTTCCTCGCCGAGGTCGAGCGGATCGGGAGCGAGGTGGTGACGGGCTGGGCCAATCGAAACCTGGCCGAGTGTCGGGTCCTGATGACGGACACCTGTTGGGATCTCCAGGCGGCTCAGCTGGCTCGATCAGTCGGTGATGGCTGGCGTGCTTTCGCGCAGAGCGTGACGCCGAAGGCCGAATCGATTGTCGCCTTCCGCAGTGAGCCTGGCCTTTACCAGATCAACGTCCGGATCCGGATGCTCTGCCCGCCGGGCACGGCCAAGGTGATCCGCGGGCGCCGCATCTCAGAATGGATCGAAGACTGGGCGCTGGTTCGCCCCAGGAGCATTGCGTCCGGCACGGCCTCAGGCGCCTGGCGCGTCGATGCCATGAACCACGTCGCGGTCCACCTCGAGCGCGCCGCCTGATCCGTCATCGACAATAGTCGTCAGATGCTGGGGACGGTAAGGACCTGGTCGGTCGTCGCTCTTGTCAGCGCCGCCGCCTTCGGCCTCCTGCTTTGGAGCGTGCTCGCGCACAGCGGGCTCACGTTCGCGGACCAAGAGGTGGCCACCTTTATCGCCGGGCACCGTCCCGGTTGGCTGACCCCTGTGGTGCAACTCGTCACCTGGCTCGGATCGTCCTTCGTCATCATCCCGTTGGGCATCGCCATCGGCGGCTACCTCTGGCTCCGCCGCCACATCTGGCAACCAATGGCGATGCTGGCCGCGGCGTTTCTCGGCGCCGCCGGGCTCTACGACATCCTGAAGCCCACCGTTGGGCGATCCCGGCCACCGGCCGCGCTCCAGGTTGGCGGGCCCGACGACGGTTGGGCGTTTCCCTCCGGACACGCGACGCAATCGATCGCCTTCTACGGGATGTTGGCGATCGTCCTCATCACCTGGTACGCGCCAAATCGCCGGTTGGCTTT
>JALYYE010000097.1 GCA_030946735.1 Candidatus Dormiibacterota bacterium | reverse complement strand
CGCCTCTCGAATCCGGGCGCGCATCCGTTGCGCCAGCAGGTAGTCGGCGCCGCTGACGAGCGCGCCCAGCTGGAGGCGGGTGCGAACGTCGGCCCCATAATCGCGAGGCCGGGTGCGGATCCAGCGGCTGTGGAGGGCGCTCGCCTCGGCCCGGAGCGTCACCAGCTGGGTTGCGACCGTCCATTCCATTTCCGGAATCTCAACGTCGCGGACCCGCAGCCCCAGCCGGCGCAATGCCGCCGCGGCCGCGTCAACCTGGCGAGCCACCCCCGGCTGGACGTTCCTGGCGATCGATCCACGGAGCACGCCAACCCGCAGGCCCCGCGTGCGCGCGCGGCGGGATTTGTGCCCGGCATCCCCGCCCGACAGCACATCCAACAGCACGCCCGCGTCGTCGACGGTCCGGGCCAGAGGTCCGGCGTGATCAAGCGACCACCCGAGCGGGAAGGTTCCGCTCAACGGAATGGCACCGAATGTCGGCTTGAGGCCGACGCAGCCGCAGAGCGACGCCGGCACGCGGATCGATCCGCCGGTGTCAGAGCCGAGGGCGCCACCGCACAGGCCCGCCACCACGGCGATCGCCGAGCCGCCGCTCGACCCACCTGGGCTGCGGCCGGGGTCGTGGGGATTGCGAGCGATGCCCCACCACGGGTTGGCGGTGGTGACGCCGTAGGCGAACTCGTGGAGATTGGTCTTGCCGAAGATGATGGCGCCGGCCGCCCGAAGCCGGACGACAACGGCGGCATCGGTCGACGGGACCCAGTCCCGCAGGATACGCGACCCGGCCGTGGTCCGCACCGCCCGTGTCGCGAACAGGTCCTTGACGGCAATCGGCACGCCCAGCAGCGCTCCGCTCTGGCCCCCCGACAGCCGCCGCTCAGCCCGCCGCGCCTCCCGCCGGCCCCGCTCGTCGGGGGGCGTGATGAATGCGCGCAAGCTTGCGGCCTGCTGGATGCGCCGGGCGTAGGCGTCCACCAGCTCGACCGGCGACACCCGGCGCCGGCGCAGCGAAGCCGCGATCTGGACTAGCGGTAAGGTCAGCCGCTCAACCGACGGCATCGGGATCCTCGGGCGCTACCGCCGCTCTCAGCTGTTCGACCAGCGCCAGGTACCGCTTCCATGCCGGCAGCAGTGCCACCCCGTCGGCGGCGCTCAGCCGAAGCCCGGCAGCCCGGGCGGCGGCGGCCAGCAGGTCCCTCTCCGTCACCGGCACAGTATGCAACCGGTGACGGTGGGCCGGTGATCGACTCCATCACCACTTGCGAGTGCGAAATGGTTTGACAAGAGCGATTCTTCGGCCCTATCCTGCGACTGCCGCCAACCGGCTCGGGGGAGGTGTTGGATGGCGGTGGCGCTGCCGTTCATCCAATTTTCATAGCTGAGGAGCCCGAAAACAATGCTGCTTGTGGAAGTCCGCCGTCTCGATATCGCCCCCAACACCGACCAGTTCTGGACGATGGTCTCTCGCATCAACGGCCCCGAGTTCATGGGCGTGCTTTACCGCGCGCGCGAGGCGATCTTCGACAGCGCCGGGATCAGTTTCACAATCGACCTCTTGAACAAGTTTTTGCAGTTCGACGTGACCAAGAGCTGGTCGTCCGCCGACGAAGGCGAGCTCTTCATGGGACAGGCGCCAGTCGTCGGCTGGTTGCGTGTCCGTCGCCCGGGCTCCGCCACCTTGCGGGAGCTGCGCTCGGACGACGTGCATTTCATGGAGCTCGAGCACGCCGCCAAGCCGGCATTCATTGAGGTCGGTGTCGCCTATCGCGCCGGAACCGAGAAGATCCGGACCGATTTCCTGAAGCGGGTTCGCACCGCGGCCCAGGAAGCTCTCGGCCAGGAAGTGGGAACCCCCTCCTCGTGGCCCGTCCTCGCTCCCGTCGGTAGCCACAACTTCGACGCGATCCGTAAGTCGCGTCAGTCGATCAACGAGGTCAGTGCCGAAGAAAACGCGGCGATGGCGGCCTTTACCACGCCCGAGATCCGCGCCCTGATCCGGGACCTGGAGCGGGTTGGGTCACTCACGGTCTCCGACCTGCCCAAGGTTTTGGGCGAAGCCCAGGGAACGGCGGTCGCCGGCCGTTTGGGCGAGCTCCGCAGTCTTGGCCTGATCCAGTCGGAGTACGTGATCGTCTGCTCCCGCACGGGAAATGCTGTGCTGCGCACCGATGATCCCAACAAGCTGCAGAAGATGGCGCCGGACTGGATGAAGTGCGCCTGCGGCCGGCCGCTGAACGAGGAGCGAGTGGACCAGGTCATTATGCCAACCGATCGCGCCACCGCTCTCAACGACAAGGGTCGCTGGATGACGACCCTGGCCACGGCCATCCTCCCCAAGCTGGGCATCAGCCGCGAGCAGGTCATCATCGACTCCGGCCCCGCGGGGACGGATATCGTTCTCGATTTGAGCGGTGACCTCGTGCTGGTGGTGCTCAAGGACCGGGAGTTCAACCTGGCGGACGCCTACGCGTTCAATGCCAAGGTCTCGCGGATCAAGGCCGCCGAGGGCCTGATCGTCAGCAACGAGGGACTCTCCGGCGATGCGAAGAAGCTCGTCCAGGAAGAGCTGGGTCCGCAGCGCGCGCGGATCACCGATCCCTTCCGCATTTCCTTTGTGGAAGGCGTCCAGGGTCTGGAGCACGAGTTGGGCCGCGTCGTGGAGCGGCGCCGCCGGCAATACTTCCTGCGGGCGCTCGGCGATCTGGCCACCATCCAGGGGCTCAACATCGGGCAACTGGCGCTGGCCAAGGTCGAAGCGGGCGGCCGCGCCGGCAAAGAGATCGCCGTTACGAGCGAGGCCGTCGCCGCCGAAGCTTAGCGCGCTTAGCAGCCGTCCAACGGCCAGGCTTAGCGCCGTACTTCGCGTTCGCGGGGTGAACGGTGCAACCCGAGCGCGTAGTGTAGCTGTATGCGTATCGGCAGTTTGATAGTGGGCGTGATTGCCGTTCTGGTCGGCGCAGGGTGGATTCTCCAGGGTTCTGGCATTCTTCCGGGCAGCTTCATGACGGGCCAACGGATGTGGCTCATCATCGGCATCGTCGTCGCCATCTTTGGATTGGCGCTGACGTACAACGGGATTCGCCGGCCCGCCAGGCCGTAGCGCTTGGCCCGTCGCCCGCTGATCGTTGGGCTCAGCGCCGGCACCCTGGCGTTGGGGGCCAATTACCTGGCGCATGCCCTCTTCGCGGTGCCCCTTCTGCCCGAGCAAGCGGGCTACATCCTGCTCAAGCTCCTGCCCCTGTCGACGTTCGAGAGCTTGCTCAAAGCGCTCGGTCTTGTCGCCCGGCCGCTGTTGCTCGTGGGGGCCACCGTCGTGATCATCGCTTCCTATGGCGGGGCGGCGCGGCTGATGGCACGGCTGGTCCCACGCGGCTACGTGTGGCCATTGACGGGGCTGGCGGCCGTGGTCAGCGCCGTCGTCGCAATGGTTGCCCTTTCGCCCAGTGACTCGCCGCTGGGCGTCGCGGTGGAGGTGGTGCTTCTCGCCGGGCTGATCCCGCTGGTCGATCGCGTCTTCCACGGGCTCGCCAGACCGGCCCCGCTGAGCGAAGACCGCCGGATCTTGATGCGCAACCTCTTTTATGGTGCGGTCGGCATCGCCCTGTTGGGTATCGGCTACGCTAACGTCCGCCGCTTCGCCACGGCGCTGGCGCTGAAGGAGGGCACGCGGACCCCGACGGAGGTCACCCCCGTCAGCGATTTCTATGTCGTCTCCAAAAACATCGCCGGCGACCCGGTGGTCAATGCGTCGACCTGGCGTCTCAATCTGCCCGGCAAGTCGGTGACCTACGAGGAGCTGCTGGCCCTGCCGTCGCACCAGCTGGAGCTCACCCTGGAGTGCATCAGCAACGAGATCGGCGGGACGCTGATCGGCAATGGCATCTGGAAGGGCCCGCGCGTGAGCGATGTGCTGGCGCTGACCTCGCTGCCATCAAACGCAACCTGGATGCTGATGGAAAGCGCCGACGGCTACACGGAGAGCTTTCAGCTTCGCGAGCTGACATCGGACCACCTGCTCGCCACCCATCTCAACGGCGCGCCCCTGTCCTCGATGCATGGCTTTCCCGCGCGCTTTATTTTTCCGGGTCGGTACGGCATGAAGCAGCCCAAGTGGGTCACGCGGATCGCCTTTTCCGCGAGCGACAAGCCCGGCTACTGGGAGAACAACGGCTGGGACGAGCGAGCCATCGTCAAGACCATGTCACGCATCGACCGGCCGGCGGATGGCGCCGCGCTGGCGGCGGGTTCGGTCCAGTTTGGCGGCATCGCCTTTGCTGGCTCACGCGGGGTTAGCGGCGTCGAGCTGAGTTGGGACGGCGGCCGCACCTGGCAGCCCGCCGAGTTGCAGGCCGAATTCTCTCCCTACGCCTGGCGCTTCTGGCAGCTGAGCACCAGCATCGCCGCCGGGCATTACAACGTGAAGGTGCGTGCCCGCGATGGCGAGGGAACCCTACAGTCGTCCAAATCGGCGGCAACACTGCCCAATGGTGCAGACGGCTACCACACCATCACCCTCGATCTCGCCTAGCCTTCTCAGACGCTTCTCAGGACGCCTTCAGCCGCTGGCCGCGCGGGCCCTTCTACCGTAAGGTTGAGGTCGCCAGAAACCATGAGGCCACGCGTTGTACCTGGAAGGGAGAGGAAGATGTCCTCGAACGCGACGCTGAGGTGGGCGTCGGTGCTGGGCACCCTGTTGCTGGCCCTGCTCTCAGTTGGGGTGGTGGCGACGTCGCCCAAACCTGCGCAGGCGCCCTTGCACCCGGCGGTGACCGTGCTGCCCAGTGACGCCACTGTCCACAGTGAAAGCCATGTCTCCTGAACTGACGACCCGCCACTTCGACGCCCTCGGCTCGACCTGCGAGCTGTTGAGCGTGGACAGCGGGCAAGCCGCGCTCGAACGCTGCGAGCAGCGGATCCGCGACGCGGAGGCCCGCTTCACAAGGTTCCTCCGCGACAGCGAATTGGCTGGACTCAACGCCAGCGACGGTCGGTACGTCCCCGTGAGCCCGGAAATGTTTGCCATGCTGCACGCGGCGCTCTGGGCCTTCCAGGAGAGCGGCGGCCTGGTCAACGCCGCGGTCCTCCCGGCGCTGGCGGCCGCCGGCTACGATCGGCCATTCCGGCAAGGCCTGACTGAGCCGTCCGTGCTTCGGCAGGCGCAACTGCCGCCGCTCCCGGAGGTGCTGCTCCTCGATCAAGCGACGCGCTCGGCGGCGCTCGCCCCCGGCGCCGGGCTCGACCTGGGTGGCATCGCCAAGGGCGCGCTGGCCGACATTCTCATTGATGAGCTCGGTGACAATGCGGTCTGCAACCTGGGCGGCGATCTCCGAATTCGCGGCGCCGGACCCGAAGGTGACGGCTGGCACATCGGGCTCTGCGACGGCACGCTCGTGGCGCTCCGCGACGGTGCCGTCTGCACCAGCGGGATCAGCAAACGCCGCTGGGGGCATTCGATGCATCACCTCATCGACCCACGCACCGGGATACCGGCAAAGACAGACCTTGCGGAAGTCTCCGTCGTGACCGACAGCGCCTTGCGGGGGGAGGTTTACGCGAAGAGTGCTGTTCTCCTCGGTGCGGCCCTGGGCACCGCCTTTCTCGAGGCCCGCGGCGTGCATTACGCAGTGGTGCCGGCGGAGGCGGCGGGTGAGGGCGCTGGCCCCGGCGCGCTTCCGGTGGCGGCGTGACGCTCGATCAGCTGCTCTGGCTGACGTCGCGGGCGGCGGCCCTCACCGCGTTCTTCCTTCTCTCCGCGGCGCTGCTCACCGGCCAGGCATTGCGCAGCGCGATATTCGAGGGAGCCGTGCGCAATCGCGATCTCTCGAACCTGCACCGCTTCCTCACCGTCTGTTGGGTGCCCTTCGTGGCCATCCACGTCCTGGCGATGACGCTCGACGCGGTGGCCCGCATCACCCCGTTCGACCTCCTGATTCCATTTCGAGTTTCCTACGCATGGTTTGCGGTCGGACTTGGCACCATCGGATTCGACCTTCTGCTGATCGTCACCGTCACGAGCTATTTGCGGCGGCACCTCGATCCGCTTGCCTGGCGCTGGCTGCACCGGATGTCCTATCCGATGTTCGGGGTGTTTGCCCTCCATGCGCTGCTGTCCGGAACCGATTTCGCGCGCCCTCTCGTACTCGCCCCGGCCGCCGGTGTGGTGGCCTTCATGGTCATCGTGAGCCTGGCGCGTCTCGCGTTCGGGCGCATGGAAACGACGCCCCGCTAGCTGCCTCGGGCGGCGCGTGGCAGTAACCGCTAGGCTGGGCCGGAGGCGCTCACTGGCATGCCCTCATCGGCCACAACCTCAGGAGGACTGTAATGCGCGTAATGGATGTCGTCCGTGATGCGAAGAGTGCGATGCGGGCGTCCGAAGTGTTCGGCACGCCCTATGAGAAGAATGGGGTGACGATCATTCCCGCGGCGAAGATCGCGGGCGGTGCCGGCGGTGGCGGTAACGAAGGCGAGCCGCAAGCTGGGGGCGGCGGCTTCGGCGTTTTGGCCCGGCCGGCGGGCGCCTTCGTCATCAAGGGCGGCGACGTCCGCTGGCAGCCGGCGCTCGACCTGAACCGGGTAATTTTGATGGGCCAGGTCGTCGCGATCGTGGCGCTTCTCACCGCTCGTGCCATCGTGAAAGCGACCAAGCGGCGCTGATGGCCGCCCCCACCGCAATCGACCTGGACCTGCAATCGGTTCGCCGGCAGTTTCCCGCGCTCGCCCTCAAGGTCGACGGTGAGCCCGTCGCCTACCTCGACAATCCCGCCGGCACCCAGGTGGCGCAGCGGGTTATCGACCGCACCGCCGAGTACTGGAAGACGATGAATGCCAATCAGGGCGGCATCTTTGCCACCAGCCGGCGCTCGGACGCGCTGATCGCCGAGGCCCGGCAGGCGGCCGCGACCTTCCTCAATGCCGCCTCCGCGGACGAGGTCGTCTTCGGTCCCAACATGACGACGCTGACCTTCGCGGTGAGTCGGGCGATCGGGCGTGAGCTAAAGCCCGGGGACGAGATCGTCGTCACCCGGCTCGACCACGACGCCAACGTGTCGCCATGGCTGGCGCTCCAGGAGCGCGGTGTGACGGTGCGCTTCGTGGACATCAATGTCCCGGAGTGCACGCTGGACATGAGCGATCTTCAGCGTCAGCTGAATTCGCGAACACGCCTCGTCGCGGTGACGCATGCCTCGAATGCGGTGGGTACGATCCCCGACCTTGCGGCCGTGGCGAGGGCGGTCCATGCCGCGGGCGCCTGGCTCTGGGTTGACGCCGTTCATTACGGGCCCCACGGTCCGATCGATGTCCGTGCCATCGACTGCGACTTTCTCGTTTGCTCGAGCTACAAGTTCTATGGGCCGCACCAGGGCATTCTCTATGGGCGCCGCGAACTTCTGCAGCGACTGCGTCCCTACAAAGTGCGCCCCGCCACGGATGAGGTGCCGTCGCGCTGGGAAACAGGTACCCAGAACCACGAGTGCCTCGCCGGTATGCTCGGCGCATTCGAGTACCTGGCGGAGCTCGGTGGCGCGGAGCGCGTGCTCCGGCCGGCGTTGGAAGCGGCCATGGATCGCATTCGTCGCCACGAGCGGGCGCTGGCGGCGCGTCTGATCGACGGCCTTCAGCAGATTCCCGGGATCAAGATTTACGGAATTACCGCACCGGCGGAGCTTGATCGCCGGGCACCAACCGTGTCGTTGACCTGGCCTCCACACCGGCCGGAAGCGGTGGCCGGCTGGCTCGCGAGCCACCAGGTCTTTGTCACGCACGGCGACCACTACGCGACCGAGTTGATTATGAGGCTGGGGCTCGTCGCCGAAGGCGGCACGCTGCGGATCGGGATGGCCCACTACAACACGGCCAGCGAGGTCGACCTTGTGCTGGAGCTGCTCGCGGATTACCGTGGATAAGCGCCATCAACTCAGATGCTGATCAACAGGACACCGGCCAGGGCCAGGCCGATCCCGGCTTGTTGGGGCCGGGCCATGCGCTCGTTGAGGACGATCCGGGCCAGGACGACGGTCGCGACCGGATAGAGGGAAGAAAGGATCGAGACTACGCTCAGCAGACCGAGCGTGGTGGCAAAGGCGAAGAGGACGTCGGCACCTGAATCGAGGACGCCGACAGCAAGTAGGGGCGGTAGGTCGGGACGCGCCACCTTGATCCGCGAGCGGAACGCGACGCCGAGAGCGAGCAGTGCGGCCACGCTCCCCGTCCGGGTCGCAAGCACCCCCCAGAGCGGATCGGGCCGGCTGGCGTAGCGGATCGCCACCAGGAAGAGGCCGAAGCCAAGCGCCGCCAGCAGCGCCAGGCCGACGCCCGGGAGGAGCCGCTGCCCGGAGTTGGTGGGACGGCGATCGAAGGCCAGCAGCGCGAGGCCTCCGAGCGCCATGGCCATGCCGACGAATTGCAGGGCCGTCGGCCGCTCGCCCAGCACCAGGCCAACGAGGATTGGCACGACCGGCCCCAGCGCGGCGATGGTGGAGACAACGCCGAACACCCCGATGGCCATGCCGCGGTAGACGGCGGACAGCCCGACAAGTCCAGCGAGTCCCGCCACCACGCCTGCGACGATCCAGAGACCCGGTCGAGGGGGGACGCCGCGAATGATGACGACGATGGCGATCAGCAGGAGGGTCGGTGGCTGAGAGACGAACAGCACGGTGAACGTGCCCAGACGCCGGGTGTTGACTCCGCCAAGGAAGTCGCCGATGCCCCAGCTCATGCTGGCGCCAATGGCCAGCAGGACGGCCGTCAGTGCGCTACCCGGCGAACAGTAGTGTCGGTAAGCCGGTCGCCGAGACGCTGGCGCCGGCCCTTGCGAAGGAGCAGGACCGCGTCGATCGGCCAGAGGGGAAACAGGATCCCCACCAGGTTGCGCACGGCGGCGCGCCACCATCCAGGCACGCCACGAGGTCCGTACACCGAGATGCCCATCAGGGTCTTGCCGATTGTCTGCCCGTTGCGGGCTTCGACGGGGATGCGGTACGCGAGGGCGATGATGGCGAGGAGCAGCAGGCCTTCGGGGTCGAGGACGATTTCCGCAGTGTCCAGTCCGGATAGCGCGGTCAGTATCAAGATCGCGCCGCTGAAGACGATGGCCAGGTCGATCAGGCCCGCCCACAGCCGGCGAACGACCGGATACAGGCGCCAGCCGCCGTCGGGTTGGAAAATTGCCGCGTCGATGCTGTCTGCCAGTTGGCGGCGCACGCCGAGCACGATGGGGTCGAGGGCTGACAGGGCGCCGCGGCGTGCCAGCCAGCGCACCGAGAGGATGACCGCGAGCGCCGCCAGAACCGTCACGGCGATGACGAAGAAGCGATGCTCGGCGCGGTGAAAGAGGCCGACCGCCGGCTGTCCCGCCAACGCCCCGATGCCGACGAAGATCGCGATGTAGACGACAACCGACGGGATGAGACCCGCGGCAAAGGTGAATCGCGGCATCTTGCTGACACCGGCCACCTGAGTGGTGGTGATCCGCAGCCCGGGAATCAGCCGGCCGACGAAGACCGCCACGGCGCCGCGACGCCGCAGTAGGTCGGTGGTTCGGTCGAGCGCATGCCGGAAGCCCAGGGCATCGGCCGCCTTCAGCAGGGCCGGCCGGCCGACCGCGGCGAAGACTTCACGGCCGACCATCGCGCCCAGGATGGTGGCCAACACGAGGGCGGCGACCATGGGGACCGGTTCCACGGTATCGCTGGCGATGGCGATCCCGGCGATGATCAAGAGCAGGTCTCCTGGCGCAAACGGGATGGGAATGCCCGTCTCCTCGATGAAGATGAGACCGGCGATGACGCCGATCAGTAGGTCCCCGCTCAGGCTGCCGATCGATTGAAGTGGATTGATCACGACGCGCGTGGGGCAGGCACGGGTTAGCTGATCAACTCGCGGATCAGGGGGATCGGCATGGAGCCACAGCGCAGAAAGGCGTCGTGGAACTTCTTGTGCGTGTACCCGGGGCGGCGCTGCATGTCGCCCCTGAGCTCGAGGATCAGGAGCTTACCCAGCGTGTAGTTCAGGTACATAGGATCCCAGGCGCCGCGCGTTGCCTCGCGGGTGGCGGGCAGCTCGGTCATGAATCCGACGGATTGGAAGAGGCGAATCGCGTCCGGCATTGTCATCCCCTGGCAGTGCAGCCCGAGGGCGACCAGGAAACGGCAATCGCGCAGGAGCGCCTCGAGCCGCTGAGCCAGCAGTTGTTTGGGATCCGTGGAGTAACCGAGCTCCAGCATCATTTCTTCGACGTAGTGCGCAAAGCCTTCGCCGGTGGTGTAGGTCCAGAAGAGCTGTCGCGTCGGCGAAGCCGCCTGTCGCTCGTAAAGTCCCTGGACGTAGTGCCCGGGATACGCCTCGTGGATCGACGTGCCTTCCAGCGTCGCGTAGTTCATGTAGCGCAACCATTCCTCGCTCTTTGCCTCATCCCAATCGGCGCCGGGAACTGTCACCCAGTAGTAGCTGTCGGTGGCCACCGTTTCGAGGGCGCCGGCGTTATCCATGGCGGCGCTGATGTAGGCGGCATAGGTGGGGGTCGGTTGCACCAGGCAGCGGCCGTTGCCGGGGAGCGACACGACATCGTGCTCGACGATAAAGCGGCGAATTCGGCGGAGCATCGCGGAGACGTCGTCGATGATGGATGCCGCCGTCGGATGGTGGTCTTCGATCAGAGTGACGGCGGCCTGTACGCCCTCACCCGGCGCGATCTGCTCGGCCGCCGCCTCGGCGGCGGCCCGATTCCGGTCGATATCGTCGCGCACCATCCGCTCGAGCGCGGGGACATCGAGCTGTACCAGCTCGCGCAACCCGAGCAGCCTCAAGAAGTGGTCCTCGCCAAGGGCATAGGAGTCGTCCGCGGTGGCGTGCCTCGCCTTCAGCAACTCGGCAAAATCTCGGGTCTGGCGGACCGCGAGATCCAGGGCCTTGAGCGTGTCGGCTTCGTCGCGAGCCGCGATGCGCACCTCGCCCTCCAGGTAGTCGACCTGGCCGTCGACCGCCTGGATCGCGATCTCGAGGTTGGGCCTGGGAAGTGCCGTCTCCAGGTTGTCGCGGGCCGCCTCGAGAAAGCCGCCATATCCGAGCAGGTGGCGGCGAAGCGCCGCCAGCCGGTCGCCCAGCGGGGCGTAGGGCCGCTTCAAGTAGAAACTGACATCCAGCTCGCTGGGCCCGGCATAGAACATCGGCTCCCGAGAGGGCAGCCGCAACTCGGTGAGCTCAAAGCGGGTCGCCTCCAGCTGGGCAACCAGCGCCCGGCGATCGATCGCCTGGCCCGCGTCGAGTCCCTGCACCGCGCCGATGGCGGCCAGCTGCTGATCGATTTGAGCCACCCGAGCGCGAATCGCGTTTTTGGAAAGGTCGCCGACTACCCCATCGAAACGGTGATCGCCGACGTAGCGGGCGTAGGTCGGTGAAAAGTGGAAAAAGCCCTCGATGACCGCCCTCTCGGTCGCTGCCCAGTCCCCCATGCTCCGCGCTACGTCGACTTCTTGGGCCGCCGGCTAGACCGGCGGTCAGCATGCGCCCGCATGAAGGTGTAGGTCTTCTCGGCCGCATAGCCTTTGTGCACGGCATCCTGGATGCGCGGCCAGAATTCCTCCTTCACCCAGTTACGCGCGACGAGCACCTCGATGCCCGCCAGGCGAAGATCGCCCTTCTCCAAATCGGACGTGGTGTCGCCGCGCTGCAGGGAGCGCACCGCATCGAGGCTGAGGTTGGGAAGGAGCCATCCGTGCGGGATGAGGACCTCGGCCCGCCCGCGCGGCTCGTCTGGCACGGAAGAACTATAGAACGGTGGCGGCCCGTGACGTAAGCTGCTGACGTGTCGGCGCCGCTGGGACCGGTCACGCTGAGCGGCAACCATATCCGGCTCGAGCCCATGCGTCCCTTGCATGCCCGAGCCCTCCTCGACACCGGACGAGACGAAGCCATTTGGACCTGGATGCCGGCCCGTCCGCGGACCCCGGAAACGATGGACCGGTGGCTCGAGAAGGCGATGCAGGCCGAGTCGCAGGGCCGCGAATATCCCTTCGTGGTCGTCCGCCTCGAGGACAACGGCCTGATCGGGAGCACCCGCTACCTCGACGTCCAGGAGGAGGACCGAACCGTCGAGATCGGCTGGACCTGGTACGCGCCGGACGCCTGGGGCGGCATCGTGAACCCCGAGGCGAAGTACCTGCTGATGCGCCACGCCTTCGATGACTGGCACGCGATCCGCGTGGCGCTGAAAACCGACATCAATAATCTGCACTCCCAGGCCGCCATTAAGAAGCTGGGGGCCCGCTACGAGGGGACGCTTCGTAACCAGCGCATCCGTCCGGATGGGACTTACCGCGACACCGTTATCTTCTCCGTGATCGAGAGTGAGTGGCCGGCGGTCAAAGCCCGCCTCGAAGAGCGCCTGCGCGCTTAGCCTTTCCCGCCGGTCAGCACCCGCAGACCACCCTGACTTTCCGTCGCGCCCTCGAGCTGGAGGGGCAGCCTGAGCGCGCTGGCATTTTCGCGACCCGGCTTACTGGGTAGCGCCGTGGTGGGGGCTTGCTTGCGGCGAGCCCGGTAGCTGCTGGCCACCCTCGCCGCTGCGGCCTGGGCGGCCGCAATCAGCTCTGGAGCCGCGACGTCCGCATTGGCGAGCGTTTCCAGCTCGAAGGGGACCATCTCGCTGACGCAAATCTGGCGCTGGGGATCGATGACGACGACCGCGACAAAGGGCTCTTGACTTGTAATGCTCGGATGGATCTGTGACCACGGAATGACATTGCCCATGACGGGAGCCTAACCCCCCGTTTTGACAGCTGTCTGTCGCAGCCTCAGGCGCTGGGCACTTCCTCTTCGACCTGGTCAGAACGGCTCGAGCCGTTGGCGGGCGCCTCTTCCGCTGACGCCGCGACGAGGGAGGGGCCCGGTAACCGGATGATGGTCCAGTCGTCGGCTTTCTCGGCACGCTCGGCGAGCGCCTCGTCCTTCGAGAACAGGATGACCTGGTGGTCGAGCCGCCCCAGTTCGTCCATCGCGGCGCGCAGCCGCCGGCGATCGGCATGCACCAGTGCCTCATCCAGGAGCAGCGGCGGCGGCTCCGAGTTTCCACCGATGATTCGCGCCAGCGCCAGCCGCTCGAGCAGGTAGATCAGTGAGCGGGTGCCGAGGCTGAGGTTGTCGACATCTTTATAGGTGCGCTGGTCCTGCGTTCGCACCTGGAGCGTCAGATCTTCGCCGATACGCACGTCGCGGTAGCGGCCGTTGGTGATGGGGGACAGCTGGCCCTGGAGTTGCGACTTGAGCCTCGGGATGACGGCCCGTCGGACCGACTTTGCCGCCGCTTCGAGGGTTTCGATGGCGAGGTCATAGGCGTGGGCTTCGGCCTCGAGTTCCTGCAGCTGTTCGCGGGCGGTCGCGATCTCCTCTTCGAGCGCGGCGACGTCCCCGATCTGGGTCAGCCGGTCGTTCAACAGCTCCTCCGCTCGGGCCCGTTCTTCCTGGGCGCGTTCCTTGGTGCCACGGTGCTGGTCGCGCTGCCGTTCGAGCTCGGCCAGCGGTAGGGCGGCGAACTGTGCCACGGCGGCCGGGTCCACGCTGCGGCTGATCCCTTCCAACTGGCGAGTCAGGTCGTCGACCAGCTGTCGCAGCGATGCTCCTTCGTCGTTGGCCGCGGTGCCGCGCTGCCCCTCGAGCTCGGCGAGCCGGGAGCTCGACGCGCGGTAGGCTTCCGCGTGGCCGACGGCGGCGTCCCAGGCCTGCGCCGCACGCTCCATGTCCGGTTCTTCGATGCCGGCCGGGGCATAGATGGCAACGAGCTGACGAGCGTAGTCCTCCGCCTTGGTGCGCTCGGCGATCGACCGCTGGCGCGGGGCCCGAAGCTGCTCGAGCTGCGCGTCGAGCTGCTCTATTCGGGTGCGGACCTGCTGGGCCGCGCGGGCGGCTTCACAGCTGGCGATGAAATCGCGCGCCGCGCCGAGCGCCTCCCGGCGGTCGAAGCCCAGCTGGTCGAGCAGGCTGTGCAGCTGCTGCCGAAGGGACTCACGCCGCTGATCCAGCTCGGATTCCGCGCGCGCCGCGTCCTGCGACCGCTCGCTGGCGGCGTTCCAGGCCAGCGTGTCCTGCGCGAGCGACTCGATCTCGCGCGCCGTTTCGTCGACGGCCTCCTCGGTGGGGGCGGGCTGAGGGAGACCCCACGATCCCACCAACTCGCGCAGGGTGCGGCCGGCGACCTGGGCGCGCTCCTCCAGCTCGCTGGCCTGGCGGTCGAGCTCGAGGCGGGTGGCGTCGTAGCGCACCTTCTGAAGGTGCTCGACCAGAGCCTGCTGGAGTTCCGCCGAGCTCCGCACGCCCCACGGCTGAAGGATCTCCCGGCGTTTGACGCGCGCCTCGTCCTTGGCACGGAGCCGGCGATCGACCTCGCGAACCGCGGCGCCCCGAACCCAGATGCCGATGCCGGTCGAGAGGACGCCCATCCCCAGCAGGAAGAATGCCGCGCCGCTGAGCGGGAGCGGCATACCGCCTTGCAGCGCCAGGAATGCGACCAGGATCGCCATGGCGGTGAGCAGCAGGCCGCCGAGCATCGCGCCAAGGAAGGTGCGCTGCCGGCTGCGGGCGCGCTCGGCCATCGCCTCCTCGCGTCGCATCGCCTCTTCGGCCTGCTGGCCGGTCTTGATGACGTCGGGGACTTCCTTGTAGCGGGCGATGTCGTGTTTGAGCTGCTCCAGCCGTGGCGGGAGTTCCGCGCCCGCCCGGCGGCGCGCCTCGAGGGCGACGTTGTGGCGTTCCCGCCATTCGGAAAAGACGCGCTGGAATTCCCTTTGACGCGCCGGCCAGTCCAGGTTGTTCCCGATCAGGCCGGGGTGCCGCTCCGCAATCCGCCGAGCGTCCTCCGCCGCCGTTTGGGCGCGAAGGTGGAGGTCGGGCGCCTGGGTGTCGGCGACGCTGAGTGTCGAGAGGAGCTCGCGGACGGTCGGCTCGTGGCCGAGCGCGCCGGCGTCGATGCCGCGGGCTCGAGTTTCGTGACCGTGCGCCTCCGCGTCGAGCGTCTGCCGCTCCGCTTCCAGCTGTTGGACCTGTGCGCTGGTGTCGGCCGCGCGACTTTCGAAGTCCGCCTGCGTTTCGCGGGTTGCCCGGAGGTGGCTCCGCAGCTCCTGGACCTCAGCCTGGCGGTCGAGCGGGAACATCGCGAAACGGGTGTGCTCCTCCTGACGGCCGCGTTCTTCCGCAATCGCCTGCTCCAGCGCCTCCACGCGCTCCAGCCGGTGACGCGAATCTTGCAGCCGGGACGCCAGGAGGGCCGCCTCCAGCGTCTGGACGATTCCCAGCTCGGCCTCGGTCAGGGCGGAAACGGTCTCGCGCTTTTGCGCCAGCTCATCGACGGCGGCTCGCGCCTGCCGCGCGGCGGCAAGCTGTCGCTCCAGCTCGGTCAGGCGAGCCTCGATGTCGTGCAACGGGCCCGACCGGCCGCGCGGCTTGCCGATTCGATGCGTCCTCTCCTGGCGCAAGCGATCGAGCACCTTCTGCGCCGTCCGGTCGGGATGGGCTGAATCGGCGAGCGCGACGATCGCCTCCTTGATGGTGCCGGCGTCTTCCAGGCGCAGCACTTCGCTGCGCGAAATGCAGGCCGTGTTGGTGTAGATGTCGCGGCTGACCCCCAGCAGCTGCCGTCCCACCTGCAGCCCGCCGGACGCGTCCCGATCGAAGCGGTCACCGAGCTCCGCGCCGGTGCTGACATCGAAGACACGAACCGTTTCGGCATCGAGATCGCGCTCGACGCGAAGCTGGGTCCCGTCATCGAGCACGACCTCGATAGCGAGCCCGAAGTTGCCGCCCTGCCACGGGCGCCAGCGGTCGGTGCGTTCGACCACCGCCGAGCGGGCATGACCGCCGGACTGCAGCCCGTAGAGGCCGGTTACGATCGCCTCCTGCAGGGTCGACTTGCCGGCCTCGTTGGGCCCGACGACGAGGTTCATCGAAGGCCCGAATCGCAGCTCGACGCCCTGAAGGGTGCCGAAGCCGTCGATCTCGATCCGGGTTAAGCGCACGGCCGCTTCACCTCAACATCCAGGCTGACGTCATTCGTCGAAGGCATCGAGGGCGAGCTGCAGCGCGCGGCCGACCGCCTGCTCCTCCTGGCGAGACCCCTGCTTATGATCGACCAGCTTGCGCACCATTTCGCCGCGGCTGGTGAACTCTTGGGCGGCGGCCTCGAGATCATGCGAGACGCGTGAGTGGTCCCGGAACTCCAGATACGCGAATCCGTCGCTGCACTCCCTCGATAGCGCCTGCGGATCGAGGCTCAGCGAGTGGGCGCGTTCACCCGTAAGCGTGGCCCTGATCACGCCGCCGTCGAGCTGCTTCTCCTCGCGCAATGCCATCAGGGCGTCGCGGACGTGCTCGAGTGTGGTCATCCCGGTGACGTCGATGGTTTCCTGCGCGAACTGCCGAAGGTTGATGTCTTCCAGCAGCACTTGCACCACACCCTCGTCGTCGATCGTCAGCAGTGCCGTGCAGTGCCGTCCCGATTCGTTCCAGCCAAGCGGTTCCGGGCTGCCGGGGTAGCTGATCGATGGCGACGTCCTTGCATCGTGGTAGTGGCCGAGCAGCGCGTGCCGGAAGCCGGCCTCCTCGACCTGGGCGGGCAGGATTGGTTTGTAGGGCGTCGCGTCTTGTGGCACCTGGCTCATGTCCGCGGCGTGTAGCAGCAGGAGATGCGTGCCTTCCTGGCGCCGCGGGAAATCACGTAAGGGCGCCTCGGGCACGTCCGGGCGCATGAAGCCGGCGGACCAGATGTCGACATTTCCGTAGCGGTAGGGTCGCAGGTCCTCGTGCGTCGCGATCGTGACGTTTTCGGGCCAGCGCAGATAACGGTACGGGGAGCTCGGCAGGGCTGGATCCGAATGGCCGGGGGCGATCAGCACCGGCAGCCCGGCGTCGCCCAGCGTCTGGACGATGAAGCTTGCCGTGTCGCGGGTCACATGATCGTGTTCGAAGAGATCACCGCCACAGGTGATCACGTCCGCCTTGGCCGCCCGGGCGCGTTCGACGATCCGCTGGAGGGCGGCCCGAAGATCCTCGCGGCGCCGTTGCGCCCCGACGCCATAGAGGCGCTCACTCGCGAAGGATCGATCGAGATGCAGGTCAGCGAAATGGAGCAGGCGAAGGGCCACAAATCCCCCGTAACCACGCGAATTGTGCCTGGCGCGATGGCATAAATGAGCGCGAAAGCAGCGCCCATTATAAAGGTTGGGCTGAGTTTGTTCCGAATCAGCCGGCCAAGCGATTACAGCGCCTAGACTGAGCGACGAAGTGGGCTCGTTCGAGAAGGGGGATCGCGGGGCCCGGATCCTCAAGATCCAGACCCTGCTGCAGGGCAACCCCCACGGTTTGACGACCGGCGAGATCGCGCGCCGAACCGGCGTGAACCCGCGGACGACCTATCGCGACATTCGGGCGCTCGAGGCGATGAACGTGCCCATCTACGAGGACAACGGCCGCATCGCAATCGACCCCAACTACTTCGTGGCTCCCGTCAAGTTCACCCTGCGTGAGGCGATGGCGCTGTTGATGGGCGTTCGCCTGATGCACCGGCATCGCGACCAGGCCGATCCCGATGTCGCCGACGCATTCACCAAGCTGGCGGCGGTGCTGCCCGCCCCCGTCGCGGAGTACGTCCACGCCACGGTTCGTCAAATGGCCGACCGTCCGTCGAACCCGACCTACTCGCGGGTTCTGCAAACAGTGGCGCTCAGCTGGGCGGGACACCGGGCGGTCCGCATCTGGTACCCGAGTTCGAATCACGATGTGAAGCCGCGCGAGATCGAGCCCTATTTCCTCGAGCCCTCACTGATCGGGCACAGCAGCTACGTGGTGGCGCGCGATCGCGGAGTGCGGGAGATGCGCACCTTTAAGCTGGAACGGATCACCCGCGCCGAGCCAATGGCGGAGACCTATCAGATCCCGGAGGCGTTCGACGTCAACAAATACCTGGCGGGGGCCTGGGGGATCTTCCATTCCGGCGAGCCGGTCGAGGTGCGCATGCGTTTCTACCCACCGGCTGCCGCGCGCGTCAAGGAATCCATCTGGCATCCATCGCAAGCGCTGCGCGATGGGCCGAAGGGTTCGGTCAACATGACGGTGACGGTGACCGGGACGCTCGAGATCACCCCCTGGATCCTCGGGTGGGGTGATGCGGTCGAGGTACTGGCGCCCGCGGAGCTGCGCAAGAAGATCAGCGACATCGGTATCAAGATGGCAACACGCAACAAGAGAGGAGGGTGAGGTGAGCGTCTTTCAGGCGGTAGCAAAATTGAAGCCGGCGCGGATCTGGGACGGGGTGTTGGCGCGGGTCGTGCATGGAGACCGGCTGACGATCGGGTTCGTCGACATCGATCCCAATAAGCAGGTCCCCGAGCACCGGCATGAGAACGAGCAAGTCGGCTTTGTGCTGCGCGGTTCTGTGACGATGGTGGTCGATGGCCAATCGCGTGAGCTACGGGTGGGGGAGACCTACACGATCGCCGGCCAGGTCCCTCACTCCGCCAAGGCTGGCCCTGACGGCGTATCGGTGGTGGACGTCTTCGCGCCGGTCCGCGAGGACTGGAAGAGCAAACCGACCGTCGACCCGTTTCCCGGTCGCTGGCCCGAGACTTAGAACAGCCCTCGATACTCCCCGCCGTCAACCGCCAGCGTCGTCCCGGTGATGAAACTGGCGGCGTCGCCGGCCAGGAAGACGACCGCGGCCGCGAGCTCATCGGGCCGTCCGTGTCGGCCGAGCGGGATATTGCGAATGCTCCGCGCCGTGAACTCGCGGGGATCGACGCCGAGCTTGGTCGCCTGGTGCCGGTTCTCTTCCCTGATGCGATCGGTCTCGAAGCGGCCGGTCAAGATTGAATTCACACGAACCTCCGGCGCCGCCTCGGTCGCGAGCGTCTTTCCCATCGCGACCACCGCGGGCCGCAGCGCATTCGATAGCACGAGATTGTCGACCGGCTGATGCGCGGCGATCGACGTCAGGTTGACGACAGCGCCTCCGCCACGTCGCAGCGCCGGCAGTGAGGCGCGCGTAAGGCGAACGGCGCTCATGAAGACGAGGTTGAACGCGTCCGTCCACGCCTGGTCGTCGAGCTCCGCCACGGTACCGAGGATGGGCCCCCTGGTGTTGTTGACGAGCACCTCGAGGCCGCCCAGGGTCGCGACCGCCCAGTCGACCAGGTCGCGGCACTGGTCGGGCTGGCGGACATCGGCCACATGCGCCACCACGTCATAGCCTTCTTCGCGAAGTGCGCCGGCCGCCGCCTGAATGCGTTCCTCATCGCTCGATGAGATGCCAACCCGGCAGCCCTCCGCGGCCAGCGCCCGGGCCGAGGCGAACCCGAGACCCCGGCTGGCGGCGGTGACCAACGCGCGCCGTCCGCGAAGTCCGGTTTCCACCGGCCAATACTAGGAGGGCGCGACGGTGCTTAGGCGGCGACGCGCGGTTGCTTGCCGCAGGCGGGGCACGCCGTCCCCGCTTTCAGCTCGGCGCGCTTGAAGGCGTGACCGCCACAGTGAGGGCAGAGGGCTCCCGGCCGAAGCGGATGGGCTTGCTCCGCCTTCTGCATGCGCTCGCGCAGATGGCTGTCGTCTTCTTTCTCGATGAATCGCGGATCGGTGGGCGTCTGCGTGCTCATGCGGCTTTCAACTCCTGCGGTTGGAATTGTTCGGGCTTCAAGCGGTCGCCGATGACGCGGCCGATGACTTCCGGATGCAGGTCGATGCCGCGCTGGAAGGGGTGGACGCTCAGGATGGCCGGCACGGCTCGATTGCCCAACTGCACGTCGAGCACGCGGCCATGCAGCGTGGTCATCGGACCCCACCCATCCCAGGTTTGCATCGTCCGCCACCAGAGATGACGGGCCACCGGACCCCCCATCGCCACGACCAGCTGCGGGCTGATGCTCGCCAGCACACTCTGCAAGTGGCGGTCGACGCACTGGTTCAGGGCGTCATCGGTAACGAGGTCGGGGTTTGCAGTGGGGCATCGGACCGCCCAGGTGTGGAAGGCGAAGTCCATCACGTCGTGCTTCTCCGGTTTCTGCCCCATCCGGCGGCGTGCGCCGAGCAGAACGGCGCGCGCGTACTGGTAGTAGGGCTGCGGCGTATCGGACGTCATGTAGTGCTCGAGCCCCGCTTCGTGATCGAGCCACTCGGTGAAGGCCTCGTTGCTGGCGGACGCGGCATCGAGTGGGCTCGGGCTGATGAACACGATGGGCGCCTGTGGGTTTCCGAAGCCCACCTCGGGCCGGCGGAGCGGCAGCGCGAGGCGTGCGCACGGGCTGTCGGCGCCCCGATCCGCTTCGGCGATCGCGCAGCCGTGTAGCCGCTTGAGCGCGTCGGAGCCGAAGAACTGCAGGTACTGCTGGCCCTTGCTCACGCTGTCAAAACGACGCCGGGTGACCGGTGAAGCTTGCGCCCCTGCGACTAACATTTCTCGGTGGCCAGGGTCCCCGGCATCGACGTCAGCCAGCTGCGGCAGCGACTTGAGGCCGAGCCGGCGCCCTTTCTCCTGGATGTTCGGGAGCCGTGGGAATATCAGGCCGGTCACGTCCCCGGGGCGCAGCTGATCCCGCTCGGCGAGCTGGAACGACGCGTCCAGGAAGTCCCCCGCGACCGGCCGGTGCTGACCATCTGCCACAGCGGGCAGCGAAGCCTGGCGGCGGCAGGCTATCTGCTTCAACTCGGCTACCCGTCGGTCAGTAACGTCGATGGGGGCACCGCCGCCTGGATCGAGCGCGGCTTCCCGGTGGATAAGTAACCTCCGACAGACAGCTGTCAAAACGGGCTGCTTGACTTTGGGAGTGAGCCCAACCACCATGAACACGACCAACCGTCCTTTTCACGTCCTGAAGGAGTCCAAGTGAACGTCCTCGAATTGGTCCTCGTGGTCCTGCTGGTGGCCACGCTGCTCTGCCTGGTCGGCCTCCTGGTCCGCCGGCCAACCGCAAGCGGTCCGTCTGATGCGGTGCTGGCGGCTCTGACAGACCTCGGAGCGCTCAAGTCCCACGTGGAGAACGTGAGCAATCAGCAGAGCGCGCTAAGCCAGTCGCTCGGCCTGGTACAGACCGCTGTGCAGGGCGTTGAAACCAAGGTGCTCGAGAGCTCGGCCGGGGTCCGAGACGCGATCGGGAAGGACCTGTCCGACGCCCGCATCGCCATGGAGCGTTTGAAGCTCGATGCGCAGGAGCGCCGCCGCATGGAAGAGGACGTGCAGGCCTCGGCCCGTCGGATCGAGACCGTTCTGCTGGGTAGCCGCACCCGCGGCGCCGCCGGGGAGAACATCCTGCAGGACGCGTTCCGGCAGTTCCCCGCCGAGATGATCGACATGAACTTCCGTGTCAATGGCAAGATCGTCGAATTTGCGCTCATCCTCGCCAACGGCAAGCGGCTACCGATCGACAGCAAGTGGCCGTCACCGGAATTGCTCGACCGGCTCAGCGACGGCCTCCAGGAGCCCGGAAAAGAGGCGACGCTCGTCCAGGAGATCGAGCGGGTTCTCCGCCTCAAAGTGCGCGAGGTCAAGCAGTACATCGACCCGGCGGCGACCCTCGGCTTCGCGGTTGCCGCCGTTCCCGATCCGGTCTTCAATGCCTGCCGCCGCGCGCACCTGGAGGCCTACCGCGAGGGCGTCATCCTGATGCCCTACAGCATGACCATCCCCTACGTGCTTTCCGTCTTCCGGCTGCACCTGCAGTACGCGAAGTCGATCGACCTCGAAAACCTCGAAGGCTACCTGCAGCAAATCGACGACAACGTCGCGTCGCTCGATCGCCTTCTGGAGAACAGCATCGCGCGGGGCAGCACCATGATCCAGAACGCCTTTACCGACGCCAAGCGCAACCTGGGACAGATGCGTGGTGCGCTGGCTGCCTTGCGCGCCGTGCCGCAGGTGGCGTTAGGCCAGGAGCAGGAAATCGACCAGGTCGGGGAGCCCGACCTGCAGCTCTTGATCTCGCGCCGCTAAGGAGGCCTTGGGGGCTACCCCAGGCCCGGGGTGCGGGCGAGGCGCATGACGAGCATGAGCAGAAGGAGGAAGCCGCCGCCGACAAGCATCATCAGGGTGCTCGGGTGAGCCCCGGTATCGTCGATAACAAGCTGCTCACTTGCCAGAGCCGTGCCGGCTTCGTTTGTCACGACCACCGAGTAGGAACCCTGCTCCAGGTTCTCGGGCAGCTTCATGAGCAGGTGATTGGCATCGGGCACCTGCACGGTGGTCGCCGGCCGGCCACCGACCTGCACCGTCGTCGCCGGGGTCAGGTACTGGCCAAGGATCATGATGTTGGGCAGAACGGTCGGGTTGACCTTGACCGGGTTGAGCTGGTAGATCTGGGGCGGGAGGGCGGCGACCGCTTTGACCGGGGCGGCAGGAGTAGCGGGATGCGTGGGAGCGGCCTTCTTGGTGGCGGCGTGGGCCGGGAGGCTCAGGAGGACAAGGGCCATCAGGCTTGCCAGACCACCCGCCGCCAGGCGCCGCCCTGCTGTCATGAAATGCCTCTGCTACATCAAACGGGCGCGGCGCGCACGGCACGTGGCGAATCGGCCCATTCGTTCTGCGCAGACGGACGTAGCTGTAACCAGCAGCGCAACAAAAAAGCCCCTGCCCTTCTGGGCAGGGGCTTGCGATCTGCCGATTTAGCGGTTTCCGCCTCCAGGCCAGGTCTGTTCCGGCGGGCGCTCGCCGATCTTGATGCGTTCCACGCCGCCACTCGAGGAGCCCGCCTCGGATTCGCCACCCATCCCCGACTCGCTGCCAAGCCCACCGAACGAGGGCGTGCTCGGCGGCTCCGCCGGCCGGGCGACGGGACGTCCGCCGCCGGTGAACGAACTGGACGGCTTGGGCGCCGCCGCAACGGCAGGGGCCGCCGCCCGGGCCGCAGGCTTGGGGGCGGCTTTCGGGGCCGCCGCCTTGGCGGGGCTGCTCTTCCGCTTGGCGGGCGCGCTTGCCTTCGCCGGGGAGCGCTTCGCCGTCCTCTTCTTGGGGGCGGACCGCTTCGCGGTGCTCTTCTTCGCCGTGGACTTCCTGGCGGACGACTTCTTGGCGGTCGACTTCTTGCCGCCGGCCCGCTTGGCCGTCGACTTCTTGGCGGTCGACTTCTTCTTAGTCGAGGATTTCTTCTTCGCTGGCATTTTTTCCTCCCTCGGGTGCGCGACGCAGAGTTCGCGCCTGGTTCATGCGGATGAGGACCCGCTGATGTTACCTGCGATTTATAGCATCGGCTCTCCGCAAAGACAAGCACTTCCCCAAGGCCGCATCAGTAGCCGATGACGCTGCTGGTGCCAGGTCGCGGATCGCCCCCTCCGGTGAGCATCCCGCCCTCGATCCGGATGACTTGCGCGGCTCCTCCGGCGGCCCAATCGCCGATGGGTTGGACGCTGTGGCCACGCTCGCGCAGTGACTGCACGACCGCGTCCCCGAAGCGGGCCTCGAGGCTCAGGCTCGAGTCCGACCATGAAGTCTGGCCGCCCATCGTCCAGCGTGGCGCATCGATCGCCGCCTGAACCGGCATTGCCAGGTCGATCAGGTTGCTGATCAGCTGCAGGTTGGTCTGGACCTGCCAGAACGACCCCGGGGTTCCGCCGACGACCTGCGCCACCCCGTCCTGCAGCAGCATCCAGGAGTTCAACGTGTGCACCGGTCGCTTGCCCGGCGCCAGCTGGTTGGGGCTGTACGGATCGAGGCTGAAGCAACCCATCCGGTTGTTGAGCAGGATGCCGGTGTCGCCCGCGACCACTCCGTTCCCGGCGTACAGGCTGTGGATATATGACACCACGTTGCGTGCTTCGTCGACCACGCAGAGATATGTCGTGTCCGGATGACCGGCCGCCCCTTGCTGCAACGTCGCCGCGCGCCGCGGCTGGACCCGCTGCGCCAGGGCACGCCCCCGCTCGGCTGAGATCAAATGGTCGATTACGGTAGGGGAGAAGCGGGGATCGCCAACGTGGTTGAGGCGCTCGGTCAGGGCCAGCTTGTGGGCCTCCACCTGCAGGTGAATCCGATCGGCTGGACCCGCCGACGGGCCGAGTCCCTCGAGGATCTTGAGCGCGATCAAGACGATCAGCCCCTGCGATACGGGCGGCTGCTCGAGCACGGTCCAGCCCCGGTAGGTGGTCCCGATCGGATCCAGCACATCGGTGCGGTGCTCGGCCAGGTCACGCTCCGAAAACAGGCCCCCGCCGCTGTCGGATGCGGCCACGATCGCCCGTGCGATGGAGCCCCGGTAGAAGGCCGCCGATCCCTCGCTCCCAATCGTCCGCAAGGTGCGGGCAAGGTCCGGCTGCCGGAGGCGAAACCCCGCAGCCGGTGGGCGACCGTCAGGAAAGAAGACGGCCCTGGTGTCGGGAAACTCTGCCGCGATCGCGGCCATCTCGGCGTTGTTGCGCGCCTGCCGCGCGGTCAGGGGAAAGCCCGCCTCCGCATAGGTGATCGCGTCCTCGAGCAGGGCGCCGAGCGGCCGCGTGCCGAACCGTTCGAGCGCGACTTGCCAGGCGTCGACGATGCCCGGGACGCACGCCGCCAGCCAGCCGTACTCGGGAATTCGACCGAGCGGGAGGTAGCGGTCAATGGTGCAGTGATGCGGGGCGGCTCCGCTGCCGTTGATCGCCGTAACGGTACCGCGGTCGCCCGACGCCACCAGGAGGAAGGCGTCGCCGCCGAGTTGACCACTCCACGGCTCGACCACCGTGAGCACCGCGCCCGCCGCAATCGCCGCGTCCATCGCGTTACCGCCGTCGCGCAGCACCCGCAGCCCGGCCGCGCTCGCCAGCGGGTTGACACTCGCGATCATGCCGTGCGGTGCGCGCCGCCCCTCCTGCGCCGGCCAGGCTCCCTCCATCAGTGCGCGTTGAGCCAGTCCAGCACGGTGTTAAAGAGGGCGTCGTGCTCGAGATCGACGGTGATGGCGTGGCCAGAGCGCTCGAACCACACCAACCGTTTGTCCGCCGATGCGATTCTCTCGATGATGTGCGGCGCATTGGCGACGTCGACCGTCCGATCGCGGCGGCCGTGGGTGATCAGCGCCGGCGCGGTGATCCTGGGCAGTTCGTGATCGACGACGCGCAGCAGCCTCATCAGGCTCTCGATGCAGACACTGGGCCGGCGGGCGTAGCTATGCAGCAGTCCCACGGCGCTGGGATCGCCGAGGTCGACGTCGCCGCCTGGCACATGCCAGCGCGCGACGTACTTCAGCCCGCGAATCATCTTGATCCGCCAATCGCGGAAGTAGACCGGTGAGCTCATGGCTGCCATGGTGAAGACGCCGCTGACCTCTGGATGGGTGGCTGCCAGGTGGAGCGCCACCGTCCCACCGAGCGACTGGCCACCCACGAACACCTCCGAGCAGTCACGACGAAGCTCCGCCAACGCAACTTCGGCGGAACGGACCCAATCAGGCCATCGGGTCGTCGCCATCGCCTCGGGGGTTAACCCGTGTCCGGCCAGTAACGGCCCCATGACGTCGTAACCGCGAGCGGACAGAAACTGCCCCATGCTGCGCATCTCCGGAGGGGTCCCGGCAAAGCCGTGAATCAGCAGAACGCCGCGCGTTCCTCCGCGAAAACGGAACGGCTGCAGCTCAGCCGGCTCAGCGGGGCTGCTCCAGACAGATTTGATGCCGAGGGCCATCAAGTTCGCAGTGTATCGGCCCGCAAGTTCGCGCCGCCGCGACCGGTTATATGAGCCGGGCGAGGACTCGCCCGTCGGTGCGAAACCGCTGACCGAAGCTGGGGGGTGACAGGCGCATGGCGATCGTCGGATGGCTCGTCGCGTTGGCGCTCGGTATCGTACTCGCCCTCTTTTCCGTGGGGAACCAGCAGCCGGCAGTCATCAATGTTCTCGGCGCCACCTACCAGGACATTCCCACCTGGGTCGTCATGCTTGCCTGCGCGGCGCTGGGCGCCCTGATGGTGCTCGTCATCAGCCTGGTCGACCGGGTGCGCTGGTTCATGGCGAGCCGTTTCACCAAGAAAGTTCTCGCCGAGCACAAAAAGATGATCGTCCAGCGGGACAACCGGATCAGCGAGTTGGAGCAGGAAGTGCTTCGGCTCCGCGGAGCCGCCTGAGGCAGCAATGACCCTCAAGGCCTGCCCGCAGTGCGGGTACCGTTACAACGCGCCCGAAAACCAGACGTGCGGTAAGTGCAAGGGCTGGCTCGCTGGCCCAGCCGTCGCCGCCGCCGCTGTTGAAGCGCCGCGACGTTCGCTCATCCCCCGGAACCTGCCCGAGTTCGCCTGCTACCTCGCCGTTCCGATCGGCGCGCTGCTAGGCTTCCCCAACCCGATCGGCGCCGCCTTTGGCCTGCTGATGGCAGCCCTGTTGATCAAGGTCGTGCGGCTCGACATGGAGCGCTTTTCGAAAGGTCTCCTGATCGGCATCGTCGTCGCCGGCGTCTTCTTCGTCTACTTGATCTTCCTGCTGATCTTCAGTTTCCTGTTCAGTCTGCTTGAACCCGTCCTTCAGCCGCTGGTAGGGCGCACCTTCAAGCACTAACGGGCGGTTCGCCGTTGAGGCCCGCCCGCCACTGGCTGCGTCCGGGTCTGCTCGTGTTGCTGGTGGTCGTGTCGCTTCCGGCGATCCTGGGCCCAAGCTCATCGCGGCTTGCGACCGAGGTCGTGCGCGTCGTGCCCGCGACCACGCCAGCCACGTCCCCTAGTCCCGTTGCCACGCCTTCCCCCACGCCAGAGGCTCGACCGGCGCTCCTGACGCTCGAGATGGCGGTCGGTCAGATGATGGCGGCCAGCTTTGGCGGTCCCAACATCACCGACGGCCTGCGTCACTTGATCCTGGACGAGAAAGTTGGCACGGTCCTCATCTTCAGCGATAACTTCAGCGATGCCGCCAGTCTCCTCCGCTTGACGGCGGCGCTGCAGCGGCTCGGGCGCGAAGCCGGCCTCCCGGCGCCACTGCTGATCGCCGTCGACGAAGAGGGAGGGAGGGTCATGCGGATCCACGACGGCGTGGCCGCGCTGCCCTCGCAACTGGAGCTCGGAGCGCGCGGCCCGCAGGCCGTGCGGCAAGCGGTGGCGGACAACGCCGCGGGCCTTCACGCGCTGGGCATCCAGCTCGACCTGGCCCCGGTGGCGGACCTCCGCTCGAATCCCGCCGACGGGGTCATCGGCGACCGGTCGTTTGGGGGCGATCCCGGCGTGGTTGGGCCGCTGGTGGCCGCCGCCGTCAACGGCCTCCATGATGGCGGGGTGGCCGCGACCCTGAAACACTTCCCAGGGCTGGGTGGCGCGGCCGGTGACCCGCACAGCGTCATGCCGACAGACCCCGAGAGCCTCGACCGCTGGGTAGCCACCCAGGCGCGCAGCTTTCAGGCTGGGGTCGAGGCGGGGGCCGATGCCGTGATGACCACGGCGGTCGTCGTGCCGGGCCTCGACCCGAGCGGCACGCCGGCGCTTTTTTCCCGAGCTGTCGTCAGGGGCCTCCTCCGCGAGCGTCTGCACTTCCAGGGCGTGATCGTCACCGACGGCCTTGGCATGGGCGGGATCACGACGCTCTACGGGCTTCCCGAGGCGACCGTCGCAGCGGTACGCGCGGGCAATGACCTGGTGCTGCTCAATAGCGCCGACGCCGGCTATGAGGCATCAGCGATCGAGGCAGTCAAGCAGCAGGTGCGTGCCGGGTCCATCGCCATGGAGCAGGTGCAGGAATCGGCGGCGCGGGTGATCGGCATGCGCGCACGCTGGCCGGTATGGGCGCCATCGCTGATCGATGTGTCGGCCGCGCCGCCGACCTTCGAGCTGGACCTCAGCCGTCGCTGAGTTAGCTCGTCCCGACCGGCACTTTTCCCTCCCCGGCTTGCGGGGGAGGGGCTGGGTGGGGGCGTACGAGCCAGTTGAGCGCATTCACATAGGCATTGGCTGCGGCCTCGATAACGTCCAGCGCCATGGCCCGCCCGACGACTACGTGTGACCCTTGACTCAGCGTCACCACCGCCTCACCTAGCGCGTCGCTGCCCTGGGTCGCCGCCGCCAGGCTGAAATCCTCGAGCTCCGCCGTCACACCGGTCAAGTCCTGGATGGCACGGAAGACGGCATCGAGCGTGCCAGTCCCGATGGCACGACCCGTTTTGCTGGCGCCTTCATCGATGAGGGAAACCTCGGCACTGCTCGACATGCCGCTCTGCGAATGCACCTGAACGTCCTTGAGCGCGTACCGTCCGGGCGTGGCTCGCCCGAGGGCCTCATCTACCGCTAGCTTCAGATCCTCGGCATAAAGCACGCGCTTGCGCTCGGCCAGGCTGAGGACGAGCGCGTACACCGATCCGAGCTGCTGCTCCTCCAGCTGGATGCCCATCGCACCCAGCTCCTCGGCCAACCGGCGCCGGCCCGCCGCGGTCCCGAACTGACCGACCTGCGGGGCGTACCCAAGGTCCTGCGGATCGATGAAGGCGGGGACCACCGATTTCGGCCGGCGCGGTGGAGCGAACACCGATGTGGGGAAGGCCGCCCGCACTTCTTCGATCCAGCGCTCCCACCCGGAGTAGTCCATGGTGGCCAGCATGGCAACATAAGCGTCGAACCGGACCAGCAGCGCCGCGGGCTGGTCATGGTGTTTGATGATCAGCGTGGTGCCGCTTTCCTCCAACGCCTGAAGAATGGGATCGAGGTTGCGGGCGAGTTCTGGAGCCGAAATGACTTTGAGCACGACGCCATCGTAGACCGGCATTTGACGCTGGTCAAACGTCCCCGCTGGTGTTTTTCGCTGATCGCCATGAGCGCGGTGGCCGCCTGTCAGCAGACGCCCGTGACGCCATCGGTCAAGCCCACCGCGACACCGAGCCCGCTCGTGTCCCCGCTGGCCGCTTGCCCGTCGACGCCCGCACCGGGCGGTCCGCAGGTTGTCCTTTCGAAGCTGCCCGCCCCCGACGACCTTGCCTTCGGTCTCGATGCACGCCTGCTGTTCAGCGACATCAAAGCGGGCACCGCCTCTGCGCTCAATCTCGACGGCTCAGTGGAGCGCATCGCGGCGGGGCTGTCGGAGCCCGAGGGGATCGTGCAGCAGGGCCGGCAGCACGGGTCCGGACCCCTTCTGGTCGCCGAGCAGGGCCGCAACCGCGTGGTCCGGATCGCGATGGATTTCCAGTCGCACTCTGTCAGCGTCTGGCGCACGTTTCCGAATCCCAGCGGACGGGCCGGTATCGACGGCATCGGGCCGGAGTTGTCGAACGGCGACATCGTGGTACCTGATAGCCCCAACGGCGTCGTGTGGCGCGTCAGCGGGGACGGCAAGACGGCGACGATGATCGCCAGCGGACTGGTGCGTCCAGTCGGAGCCGCGGTCGACGCAGCGGAGCGGATCTTTATCGCGGACGAGGGAGGAGCGGTGTGGGTGCTCGATCCGACCCGCCGGCGCTTCGCGACTCTGCCGACGCCCGATGACGTCCTGGTCGGCCGGGACGGCCACGTCTACGTCAACACCCTGGGCGACAACGCGATCCACGAGCTCGATGCCCAGGGGAAACAGGTGCGCGTCATCACCGGGATTCAGCAGCCGCAGGGCATTGCGCTGGATTCAGCCGACAACATTTACTACACCGAGTTCAACAGCGGTCGCATTGGTCGTGTCGTCCGAACCTTCAACCTCGATCCGGCGAAGGTGACGCGCACATCGCAGGGAACGTACGTGATCTGTCCTGTCATCCATCGCGCGCCCGGGTTTACCGGCGCGCTGGCGCTTCAAGCCGGCTCGAGTACGAAGACCCAGATCGTGAGATTGGTGCAGCCGGGGCTCGACTCTTCCGGGGCGGTCGAAGTCCGCAGCACGGAGCCGTCGATCTCGATCAGTGTCGTCACCGATGCCGGTGGCAAGGCCCTGAGTCTTGGGCAGACCGTCCCGCTGACACCGTGATCACTCGTTTCCCTTGATCGACGCCAGCGGCACCAGCTCGTGCTCGATCGTTGCCAGGCCGGCGCGGGTGACCGCCTCGACCACTTCGCGTGAGGACTTGTAGCAATCTTTCGACTCGTCGATGGGGACGATGCCATCGGTGTTGACGAGGATGCCCGCCTCCCGATAGACGGTATTGACCTCATCCTGTTTGAAGGCTTTCTTGGCGGCATTGCGCGACAAGCGTCTCCCGGACCCATGGTTGACGCTGTAGCCGCTCATGTGGGCCTGGTCCGCCGCCCGGAGGATGAAGCTCGAGTCCCGGTTACTGCCCGGGATGAGAATCGGATGCCCGGCTTGCGGATCGTCGTAGCCGGCCGGGAAGGCGCGCGTTGCGCCCTTGCGGTGGACGTGGACCCAACCGAACTCTGGATGATGCTCGCGTTGGACCAGGTTGTGGCTGATTTCGTAGACCAGCGACAACGGCCGGCCGAAGACTTGCTCGAAGGCCATCGAGATCTGCTCGAACATGGCGAGCCGGTTGACGATGGCGAAGTTGCCACCGGCCGCGACCGCGTTCAGATAGCCGCCATAGTGCTTCGACTCCGGCGTGAAATAGCCAAGGTCGAGCGCCTTGATGGCGGGGTTCTCCTGCTTAGCCAGCCGGAAGTAGTTGGTCGCCAGCCCATGGCCGAAGCCGCGGCTGCCGGAGTGCAGCTGCACGTACAGCGTGTCGGTGCCCACATTGCCCTGAAGTTCGATGAAGTGGTTGCCCCCACCCAGCGTGCCCAGCTGGGGCACGCCCCGCTCCGGGCGTCCTTCGCCGCCCCACGGTGGCCGCCAGGCATCGTCGACCGGGAGACGGTCGCGCTCCGCATGTGCCCGGTCCACCCGCTCGCCGTAGTGCTGCGCGTAGTAGGCGGCGCCGCCGCGGATGATCTCCTCGAACTGGTTTTGCGTCAGGCTCTTCAGCCGCGTGTGGCTCACCTTGCCCGGTCCCAACGCCACGCGCCGCGTCACCTCGCGGTTGAAGCGCATTCGATTCTCGGCCGTTGCCGCGCTGACCGGCACGTCGCTTGACGCGGACATCATCCCGCAACCTATGTCAAAGCCCACAGGGCCCATCGCCACAGCACCGGTGTCGGCGTCAGTGAGCAGCACCGTGCCAATCGGCACGCCGTAGCCGTGGTGGACGTCGGGCGTGATCGCGACCAGCTTCACGCCGGGAAAGCTGGCGGCATTCACGATCTGGGGATAGATCGAGTCCTCGACCTGGTCGAGCAAGTTCGGCGTAAGGAAGAGCCGCACCGGGACGGACCCAATCTCATCCGCGTGGATCGTGTAGTAGCCCTTCCCCGAATCGTTGACCATCGACTTCCAACTCACTGGTACACCGCGCGGTAAGTCTAGGTGCGCTTCCTATACTTGGCCGTATGGCGACAAGCAAGGCGGGCCTCGAGGACGTCATCGCGGCGAACTCCGCGATTTGTGACATCATCGGCGCGCAGGGCAAGCTGACCTACCGGGGCATCGACATCCATGAGCTGGCGCGCAACTCCTCGTTCGAGGAGACCACCTACCTGCTCTGGTTCGGGTCACTGCCGACCCGGGAGGCGCTGCATCGGTTCAGCGCCGAGCTGGCGTCGCATCGAGCACTCCCCAGCCAGGTGCTGACGCTGATGAAGGACTTCCCGCGCAACGCCACGCCTATGGACGCGCTGCGGACGGCTCTCTCGGCGCTCGCCTTCTACGATCCGCAGGCGCACGACTCGTCGCCCGAGGCGAACGTCGCCAAAGCCATGCGGGTGACCGCACAGACGGCGACGATTGTCGCCGCCTACGAGCAGATCAGGCGCGGCCGCCGGCCGGTCGATCCCGAGCCGGACGGGAGGCATGCGGAGAACTTTCTGCGGATGCTCTTCGGAGCCGAGCCTGATCCGCTGTTTATCCGGGCGATGGACCTCGCCCTCATCCTTCACGCCGACCACGAGCTCAACGCGTCGACCTTTGCCGCACGAGTGACGGCGGCGACGCTCGCCGACATGTACTCCGCGATTGTCTCGGCGATCGGCGCGCTCGCGGGTCCCCTGCACGGCGGCGCCAACGAACAGGTGATGAAGATGCTGCAAAAACTCGGCGAGCCATCACGGGTCGAGGCCTACGTCACCGAGCGGCTCGCCGCGCACCAGAAGATCTCGGGCTTTGGCCACCGTGTCTACCGCACCGAGGATCCGCGGGCAACCCACCTGCGGGAGATGTCGCGAGAGCTCGGCGAGCACATCGGCAACCTTCGCTGGTACGAGATCTCGCGCAAGCTCGAGGACGTCGTGATGCAGCAGAAGCACCTATACGCCAACGTCGATTTCTACTCGGCCTCCTGCTACTTCACGATGGGTATCCCGATCGACATGTTCACGCCGGTCTTCGCCGTCAGCCGGATGGCCGGCTGGGCGGCCCATGTCCTCGAGCAGTACGGCGACAACCGGCTGATCCGGCCGCGCGCCGAATACGTGGGGGAGAAGGACGTAGCCTACGTCCCGATCGATCGCCGGGTCAAGGCCGCCAGCTAGTGAAAACTGCCCGAACGAACTCAGTTATATTATTGGCGCCCCGGGCGGCAAACTCGACAACAGGAGGTCGTTCGAACTCGTCCTACTGCTAAACGCCTCACTTCAGCCGCTGAACGTAATCAGTAAGCGGCGGCTGGTCGTCCTGCTGACCAAGCAGCGCGTCACCTTCATTGACGAGGTTGCCAGGCAGGCGGTCGAGCAAGCAATGGCGCGGCGTTGCTTTGGTCAGGACGTTGTCATCGTCCGGCTCCTTTCCAACATCCAGATCCCGCGCCGCCTCCTGCGGGCGAACCGGCGCAACCTCCTCCTCCGCGACGATGGCACCTGCCAGTACTGCGGCAAGGGGATGCCATCCTCGCAGCTCTCGGTTGACCACGTCGTTCCCACATCCCGCGGCGGTGCCGCCAACAGCTGGGAGAACCAGGTGATCGCCTGCCGGCGATGCAACGGGCGAAAAGGGAACAGGCTGCTGAGCGAGGCGGGCATGCGCCTCATCCGGCCGCCACGCGCTCTCACCCAGGAATTCGCCCATCTGATCTTCCTTCGCTACCCGCAGCTCAAGCACGCCTACGACCGGCTCCTTTCCAGCGCCCGCGCCGCCGTCTAACGAGACGGCTATTTTCTCCCCGCTTTTTCACGCCGGAGCGGGGCCCCAGATTGTCTCCCCGCTCTTTCACGCCGGAGCGGGGCCCCAGATTGTCTCCCCGCTCTTTCACGCCGGAGCGGGGCCCCAGATTGTCTCCCCGCTCTTTCACGCCGGAGCGGGGCCCCCAGATTGTCTCCCCGCTCTTTCACGCCGGAGCGGGGCGCCCCAGATTGTCTCCCCGCTCTTTCACGCCGGAGCGGGGCCCCCATATTGTCTCCCCGCTCTTTCACGCCGGAGCGGGGCCCCTTAGAAAGAATCGACGTGCGCGCCCGATTATCCGATGTGCCCTTTCGACTGCTGGGCGTCGTGGCCGATCCAGGCCAGGCCGCCGACCTCTGCGGACAGGCGTTCGCCCGCTATGCGATTTCCGGCACCGATATCACCCTGGTCTGTGCCGGCGCCCACGGCTGGCCCGGAACCGACCAGCTGCCGGAGGTGCGCCGCCTTGGGGTGCGTGACCTGGTGCTGCTCGACTACGACGTCCGAGAGCTGACGGCCGTTGCGCTCGAGGACCTCTTCGCCGACGTCATGGCCACTGTCCGTCCGCACGTCGTGGTTGCCGAAGGGACCTTGCCGGCCCTCAAAGATGCGACGGCCTCGGCCTTCTCGCGTGTTCGCCGGGCCGCGGGCGGGTCCTCGGCGCTCCCCGCCAAGCTCTATTACCGCTTCTCGGACTCCAACCCGCTCGCTAGTGTGACTACCGCCATCACCGTGGGCGGGGAGTCAGCCGAATTGTTCGTTCGGGCCTTCCCCGACCCCTGGGTCACCGGGGTCCTCGAGCGAGATCTGTTTGCCGGGGTGCCGGCCGAGGGGCCGGCCCCCTCGACGCTCGAAGAGCGATTCGCTGGCTGACCCCGTTCAACCTGTTTTGTGATAGCGGGGTTGACATATTAGGTAGAAACCGGGTACAAGTATGTCAGTACCAACTCTCATCGGCAGGAGGAACAACGTATGCATCTCATCGTGTTTCTGATCATCGGCGGTATCGCGGGCGCCCTGGCCGGACGCGTCGTAAGTGGCCACGGGTATGGCATCTTCATGGACATTGTTGTCGGCGTCATTGGCGCATTCCTTGGTGGCTGGCTGCTGTCGACGTTCCTGGGCGTCGGCGGTAGCGGATTGATCATCAGCTTTATCGCCGCCTTCGTCGGGGCCGTGATCCTGCTCTGGATCGTGCGCCTCGTCACCGGCAATCGGGCAGCGGCCTAAGTCGACTCGGGCACTGACGAGCGGGCGCCGTGCGCCCGCTTTTTTCTTTCCCGCAAACTACTCGACCATGAAGGCTGAGCACGGCCGTGGCGCCGTGATCGCCATCGTCGTCCTGGCGCTGCTGGCGGCGGCGGCCTACACCGGCTACGCGGGTACGACTGTCTACCAACAGTTGGACAGCGGTCGCCAGGAACTGGTGTCAGCGCAAGCCGGTATGAGCGCCGCCGTGCAGTCAGGCGATCCTGCCCAACTGCGAGCGTCGGCGGCTCAGCTCAGGCATGCGGAACGGGACTTCAGCGACGCTGGCCGGCGGTCCCGGGAAGACCCCGCGCTTCGTGTGGTGGGCGGAATTCCCGCGGCCGGCCGCAACCTCGATGCGATTGGACATCTGGCGGCCATTGGCGCCGACATGAGCCGGGCAGGGGAGGCGGCGGCGGAGGTGGCGATCCAGGTGGCGGCCCTCAAGCAGCAGTATGCTGGCCGGACGCTCACCCCGGACGACCTTCAAATCGTCCTGCAAAAGGCGCAGGGAATCGCGAAGGACTACAGTGCGTCGACGCGGGCGATTGGCCAGCAGCTCCGTGCGGCCCACACGGAGCGAGCCCAGGTCACGACCACCGAGCTCGTAGGCCCGCTCAAGGACGCCTACGATGCCGTTGACAGAGCCCTGCCCCAGGCCGACACGGCCTTCCTCCGCTTCCAGGACGTGAGGCAGGTGCTATCAGACCTTCTTGGTGTGCGCCTCCCGGCCTAGTTCTCGTCAGACGCAGACATGGAATGCGACCGGTTTGTAACGCTCGCCGTCACAGAGCGGCCCGATAATTTCGGCAATGGCCGCCGCCCGCAATGCGTCGCGCAAGGGCCGGCAGCGCTCCCAGGACCCGGCGGAGAGTCTGATCAATCTCAGCAATGAGCGGCTCACCGGCCTTTTCCGCTGGACGCTGCTGATCTTCGCCGTCATCCTCAACAACTTAAACCCCACTGCCGGCTATGACCAGGGCCGGGTCAACGCCATCCTTGCCGCCTGGGGCGTCGTCTGTCTGACCACCCTGCTGTTGCTGTTCCTGCATCAGCGTCCGGGGCGCGCCTTCAGCTACACGACCACCGCTGTCGACATGCTGGTGGCGACGATGGTCACCTATGCGTCGGGTGGCTATGAGAGCCCCTTCGCCGTACTTTTCTTCCTTGTCATTACCGTGTCGGCGCTGCGCTTCGGCGCCAGCGGCTCAACATTGTGCGCCCTGCTGGTTGCCGTGCTCTACCTGACGGCGGGCGCGGTTGCGCCGCTGCAGGCCGGCACCTACCTCGCGACGGTTGCGGACGAGCGATCGATCATCCTGCAGCGCTTGTTCCTCTTCGTGGTGGTCGCCGTGGTCGGCTCGGTAATGGCGCGCGCGGTGTCGGCCCACCAGGAGTTGGTCACGCGTCGTGACGTCGAGGCCAAGCTGATGACCGAGGTCAACATGGCGCTCGCCAACGCGATCGAGGCGAAAGACAGCTATACCCGTGGGCATTCGGAGCGGCTCGCCAAGATTGCCGGCGCCTGTGCCGAGCGGATGGGCCTTTCCCGCGATGAGGCCGCCGCCGTCCGTCTGGGTGCCATCCTTCATGACGTCGGCAAGATCGGGATCCCGGATCGGATCCTCCGGCAATCGATGGCGCTCACGGAAGACGAAATGGCGTGGATGCGCCGCCATCCCCAAATCGGCGCCGACATCATCGGTCCGGTCGAGGGCCTGCACCATGTCGCCCCGCTCATCCGGCATCACCATGAAAAATTTGACGGCACCGGTTACCCCAATGGCCTCAAGGGCGAGGACATTCCGCTGGGCTCGCGCATCATTTCGGTCGCTGACGCCTTCGAGGCCATGGTGGCCGACCGGATCTATCGCCCGTCCCTCGGCCTCAACAAGGCCCTCGAAGAGATCAAGACCGGCCGCGGTAGCCACTTCGATCCGCGTGTCGTGGACGCGTTCCTGGACCTGATCGCGACCGACACGGTGCACCTGCCGCTGCCCACCAAGGACCAGGGTCAGAAGGTCGTGCCGAACCGTCCCGACGAACCCGTCCAAACCGCCGCCTGACTCCAGTACCGTTACGGGTCAGTGGAAATCGCACCAGGCATCTTCCGGCTGGAACTCCCCATGCCCTTCGAGCTGAAGCACGTGAACGTCTATCTGCTGCGCGACGGCGACCAATTCACGCTCGTCGACACGGGACTGCAGACGGACGAATCGAGACAGATCCTCAACCAAAAACTGGCGGCGATGAAAGTCCCCATCAAGCGGATCAACCGGATTCTCATCACACACATCCATCCCGATCACTTTGGCCTCGCCGGAGAGTTGCGTGAGCGGTCCGGCGCTGAGCTCATCATCCATCGGTTGGAGGTGGCGCTGATGGAGCCGCGCTACGCGCGTGCCGAGGACCTGGTTCACGACGTGGGGAAGTGGTTGAGCCTCAACGGCGTGCCGGATGAGGAGGCCGAGTTCGTCAAGAGCGCATCGATGGGGGCCCGGGAGTACGTGTCCGTGGTGGAGCCGGACACGCTGCTCGAGGGCGCCGAGCGGATCCCGGTCGACGACACCGAGATCGAAGTCATCTGGACGCCGGGCCATTCGCCGGGTCACTGCTGTTTCTACTGGCGGGCACGCGGCGTGCTCTTGTCGGGCGATCATTTGCTGCCTAAGATCAGCCCGAACATCGGCTTACACCCCCAATCGGGCGCCGACCCGTTGGACGACTACATCGCCTCGCTGGAACGTATCCGCGGGCTCGAGATCGAAACCGTGCTGCCCGCGCATGGCGATCCGTTTTTCGATCATCGGGGCAGGATCGGGGAAATTATCGAGCATCACGAGGCGCGCAAGGCGGCGCTGGTCCGGCTTGCCGGCAGTGGCCCGAAGTCTGGCTGGCAGCTGGCAGCTGAGCTGTTCCAGGGCATCATGCAGCGCAACGTCTTCCAGCAGCGCCTCGCCCTGCAGGAGACGCTGGCCCACTGTCAGTCACTCGCGATCGAGGGCCGGCTGCACAAGCAGGTCACCCGTGAGCTGGTGACCTGGAGGGCCGCTTAGGCTCGCTGGCGCTCAGCATCCTCGACGAAGTCCTGCACCAATCGCAGCACCGTCCCGAATTGCTCTGAGTGGACCTGGTGACCGGCTGGATCCACCACGTGAAGCCGCGCATTCGGCAACGCGCGGTGGAGTTCTTCGCCGCGGGCAACCGGCACCATTCGATCCTGCCGCCCGTGGATGATCAGCACCGGCTGGTGGATTTCGCGCAACCGGTCGCACAGGTTGTGCAGCTTGACCGCCTGGTCCTGGCGGACGATGGCATGGAGCGGCATCTTGCCGAAATGCGTCGCGTCTTCCTGGACCCAGTCGGGATGGTCGGCGATGAAGCGCGCATCGTAGAGGTTGGCGTAGCGGGCGAGCGGGCCCTCGACGGCCGGCGCATTGGCAATCGGCGGGTGATCGCCGCCGCAGTGGGTCGCGCCCAGGATCAAGCTCCGGACGGCCTCGGGGTGGGCAAGTGCGAGCTGCTGCAGAATCATCCCGCCCATGGAGAGCCCAAACCAGTGCGCGGAGGTCTCGCCGGCACCGCGCAGCACCGCCAGTGCGTCCTCCGCCATCAACTGCGTGCTGTTGGGCGTGTCGGGCTTGTCAGACGCGCCGGCGCCGCGATTGTCGAGTGCGATCACCTTGAAGCGCCGCGCCAGCGCCGGGATGTAGCGCCACCAGGCGCCGTCGATCGCGGAGGTCTTTCCGCCGATCAGCACCAGCGGCGGACCCGTGCCCTCCACGATGTAGTGCAGGCGCGTGCCGTCCGCGGCAGTTGCGATCATCGGCGCATTAGCATGATGGTGAAGATGGCAGACGGGTCGTCACCCAGCAGCAGCGCGGTTCCCGAGCCCGCCTGGCGGGCGCTCCGGAGCCTCGACCCGCAAGTAGAAGACCAGATCGTCACCCTGGCCACCTGCCTGGCGATGGCGGAGCAGCGGTTCCAGCTGCTCTTCGAGGACGTCTTGCCACGTTTTGCGCAGACGCCGGATGACCTGACCGGCGAAGCCGACGTCCTCGCCGATGCGCACCACGCGCTGACGCTGCTCCAGGAGAGCCTGCATGCGACCTCGCGACGCATGCTCGATGTGCTCGACCGCGTCAGCCGCGAACTCGGCGAGTAAGCGCTACAGACCCTGGCGGTCGAGTCGCTCCCACGGTGGGTGCTCACTACCAAGCTCGCGCTTGATGTCGGTTGCCCGCTCGACGATGTCAGGGCTGTGCTCGTCGGTTCGCGGCGGCTGCACCTGCCAGGGCGCTGGATCATACCGCGAGTGATGGACCGGCGGACGAAAGCCCCAGGCCTTGCGCGGCATGACGCCGGCCGCCTGGCGAAGGAGAAGGGGCTCAGGTATTGGCACGTCGTACTCGAGCTCACCCAAGCCGGGTCGCAACGCCATGACCAAGCCGGTGGCGATCATGGCCACCGTCCAGCCGCCCATGATGATGACCGCCCAATCGACGAGGCTCATTGACTCGCCATTGTAGGCTGCGCGACCTTCGTTTTTGGCGCTTGCAGCATGCGGACCCCGGTAAATCCGAGGTAGGCGCCAAACAGGAGGCGCAGCAGCTGATCGGGGCTGGCCAGCGCCAGGACGGCGCCGGCGATGGCACCGAGCGCGCCGCCGACCGACAACCAGCCAGCGGTCTTGACTCGGATATTGCCCATTCGAAAGTGTGTGATCGAGCCCGAGATCGCTGTCGGGATGATAACGAGTAGCGACGTCCCCTGCGCCACATGCTGGCTCAACCCCATGAGCAACGTCATCGCGGGCACCATCACGGCGCCGCCTCCAATGCCAAGCAGGCCACTCAGTACACCGGCGACAGCGCCCACCGCGAGGGCGGTCATCCACAGCGACAGCCCGGTGGGATTCAGGCCGGCCGTCAGGTGCACGGTGCCGCCAACCGCGCGGAGCACAGCATCGGCGATCATCACGATTCCGAGGGCGAGCGCCATGATGCCGAACGCCCGGCGGAGGACCAGGTCCGTCAGGCGGCGGGTCAGGCGGGCGCCGATTACTGCGCCGCCGACGGCCCCGATCGCGAGCGCGATGCCGACCTCGAGGTTGACCTGGTGTCCATGTCCCAGGATGCTTGCGCCGACGATCGCCACGGGAACGATGACTGCTAACGACGTCCCGTTGGCTTCGCGCTGCGGCATGCCCAGCAGATAGACCAGGGCCGGCACCATGACGAAGCCGCCGCCGACGCCCAGGAGACCGCTGGCTAACCCGGTGGCCAGCCCGATGAGGACCAGGCGGGCGACGCGACCGTTCACCGCGCCACCATCACGTCCCAGTTTAGGGGCGGGCCAAGGCCTAAACTGAAGGCAGATTCCGCCAAAGGAGGAGCAGATGGCCACCGCCACCGCGACATCGCTCAGCAAGCTCGAGTCGATCCTGGGAAATGACGCCCAGGACTTGCTCGAGCACGAGTGCAAAACCATCTCGAAGTCCCAACTGCACCTCCCCGGGCCGGATTTCATTACCAGGATCTTTTCGACGAGCGACCGTCCCACGCGCGTGCTGCGCAGCCTCGAGTCACTCTTCGACCACGGCCGGCTGGCGGGCACCGGGTATCTCTCCATCCTGCCTGTCGACCAGGGCATTGAGCATTCCGCCGGGGCGTCGTTCGCCGCCAACCCCGCTTACTTCGACGGCGAGAAAATCGTGGAGCTGGCAATCGAGGGCGGCTGCAACGCGGTCGCCTCGACCTTTGGCGTTCTCGGCTCTGTGGCGCGCAAGTACGCGCACAAGATCCCCTTCATCTGCAAGATCAATCACAACGAGCTCCTGACCTATCCCAATAAGTACGACCAGATCCGCTTTGGGACCGTGAAAGAAGCCTGGGAGCTCGGGGCGGTCGCGCTTGGCGCCACGATCTACTTCGGCTCAGCCGAGTCGGACCGGCAGATCCAGGAGATCTCGGCGGCCTTCCACGAGGCGCACGAGCTGGGAATGGCCACGGTGCTGTGGTGCTATGTCCGTAATCCAGCATTCGCCAAGGACGGCGTCAATTACGAGGTGGCGGCCGACCTCACCGGGCAGGCCAACCACCTGGGCGTCACCATCGAGGCCGACATCATCAAGCAGAAGCTGCCCGAAACGAACCGGGGTTTCGAGGTCTTGAAGTTTGGCAAGACGACCAAGGCGGTCTACGAGAAGCTGACGACGGACCATCCCATTGATCTCACCCGCTACCAGGTGGCGAACTGCTACATGGGTCGCAGTGGCCTCATCAACTCAGGTGGTGCCTCGTCAGGGGAGAGCGATCTGAAGGAAGCCGTCAAAACCGCCGTGATCAACAAGAGGGCCGGGGGCACGGGTCTGATTACCGGGCGCAAGGCCTTCATGCGGCCGATGAG